>CAZDQR010000090.1:0-7784 GCA_964507315.1 uncultured Roseivirgaceae bacterium | reverse complement strand
GTAATCTAAGGTTTGTTGGTAGGTCATCAATAAACTAATTTTAACAATTCTATTATAATAGAGTTATTCTTTTCATTTTGGCAAAACAAATAAATTTTCTTTCGTTTAAGGAATATCTAACCGTATAATTTATCCTTTTAGCATGCTTCAAATACCAAAACTTATAAAATCTTATGGAAAAATTGGCATTTTAAATATTAAAAATGTTAAAATAAGTCAAGGATTATATTGGATTCAGGGCACCAATGGGGCTGGAAAATCAACATTTTTAAAAGCAATCGCTGGCATTATTTCTTTTGAAGGCAAATGCTCAATAGATGGAATAAACATTATAGATGAACCTGTTGAATATAGAAGAAAAATAAGCTATTGTGAGGCGGAACCAGAGTTTCCTGATTTTTTAACCCAAAAGGATTTGCTCCATTTTGCGGGCAAGGCCAGAGGTGCTAGTAAAGAGCAAATAAGTAACTTACAAGAAAAATTAGATACAAAACTGTATGAAAACCAACCCCTAAAAACGTACTCTTCTGGCATGTTAAAAAAAATGGGCCTTTTGCTAGCATTTTTAGGCAAGCCAAGCATAATTTTATTAGATGAGCCCTTTACTGCGATTGATCATCAATCTGTTGATAACCTCATTGACCTTATTAAAACCTACAGAGATTCCCATTCAACCACTTTTTTAGTAACCTCTCATATTGATTCTGGTCACTATCATTTAGCGTTTGACAAAGTATTTAAAATAGAGGATAAAACGTTGTCTGAAATAGGAGAATGACGATCATTTTAAACGTTTTAATAAAATCCTTAGTTTATACTTTTTATAGAGCCAACCTCGGGTTCTTTTTAGTTGTACTCTATTTGGCATTCTTTCTTATGCGAGGGCAAGATCATATTGCTTTAGCTTCAAGTATTGCAACTAGTTTGCCACTTACCTTATTTACCATATTGCTTTGGGCAATATATTGGGCAAAAGCTATGGGTTTTGTGCATACGGCTATTAATATAAAAAAAAATAGCTTTATGCGGCAATATGTACTTTACAACAAAAGAACACAGTTATGGCTCTTATTTATAGTATTTGCAATTATTGGTTTGCCCGCCTTGGCTTACGCAAGCTTTATCTCAACTTTTAATTTTACGTATAATACATATGGCCTTTTCGCATTAATGCTTTCTTTTCTATTGGCAGTTAATACAATTGCTTCATTCTATATTATGTACAGGCTTAGAAAACCTATTCGTGAGCCCTCATTAGGATTATGGTATAGAATAATTAGCGAAAACTTTCCTCTCCCATTCTCACTTTGGTATTTAAGGCATCTATTTACAAAGGAGGCTTTATCTACGTTTCTAACAAAAGCAGCTTCATTAACCTTACTTCTTGGCACTTATTATCTTTTTAAAACTGATGTATATGATTGGAGATTAATAGGCGTTGGCACCCTTTTTTCATTTCTATTGAATAGCATGCTTATCTATGATTATTTTGAGTTTACAACTAAAAATACTTGGCTAAACAATTTACCTCGACCCACTCTTAGCATCAGTATTTCAACACTTACAACCACGGTGATTCTATTTATACCTGAAATAGTCTTTATTCTTTTTCATTTTCCAAATAGTTTGCCATTGATAGATTTGGCAGGTCTTTTATTATTTGATGCATCATTTGGCTATTTCATACTTAACTCGTTGTTATACAAACCTATACTTAAAGAAGAATATGGTAAACGGATATTTTATTTAATGATTATAATGATATTTTCAATTCTTTATGGAGTTCCTTTACTAATCACTAGCTTAATATGTATAGCACTAGGTTTTGGGATGATGAGCAAATACTATTATTTGCTTTCTAATCGTCTATAGTAATTTTATTATCATTCTTTAATTCAATAATAAATTCAGCCCCTTTACCCACTGTTGTATTTACTTTAATTATTGCGCCAAGCTTGTCAGCTATAATTTTTACTATTGAAAGGCCTAACCCAGTTGAGCTTTCTTTATTGGTTGGTTTTGCACTTAGTTTCTGAAACTTTTTAAACATCAAGGCTTCATCTTCTTTACTAAAACCAGGCCCTTGATCTATCACAGAAAAAGAAATCGAGTCCTCTCCTCCACTAACTGTGACTGTTACTAGTTTACCAATTTCAGAATATTTAATTGCGTTAGAAATTAAATTCTCCAACAACCGGTGTAATAACAGGTAGTCAGTTTTAAGACTCGTTACATCTGTTTCAATATTAAATATTAATTGCTGTGATTTTTCCTTCGCCTTGTTTAAACAATTTGATTGCAGCCCATCCATCAATCTTTTTATGGAAACTGTTTCATAATTTAGGGCTGTATTCTGTTGAACCGAGCTTACATCAAGTAGATCCCTTATTAACTGATTACCTTGTACAATTGAATTTTCTATTTTAGAAACATATTCCATTTGCTTCTCCTCAAGAGCATTATCTATCGTTAGCAAGTGAATTAAGCCTTTAATATGATTAAAAGGAGACCGCAGATCGTGCGCAACAATATTTAAAATATTGTCCTTTTCTTCATGTAATGCTTTTAGCTCTACATTTTGAAGTGAGAGTTTTGAGGTTCGCTCTTCAACAATTAGTTGCAACTGCAGTTTTTCTTTTTTAACTCGTTTAAGATTGTAGATAACTATAAGCCAAATAAAAATAATGGAGGTAATAATGTATAAAACCATTGCACTAATTGAGCGATAAATAGGTGGAATAATTTTAAAATTGAATGACTTTATTTCACTTATATCTTGATTAATATTTAGTGAGCGGACTAAAAATTCATAGTCTCCTTCTCTTAAATTAGTATACTCTTTATACTTGGTTGTACTCCAATCACTCCAAGTCTCATCAAAACCTCTTAATTTATACTGATACTCTGTAGAGTTATTATGATTATAAAATGGCAATGAAAATTCCGCAATAAATGTATTATCCCCATAAGGCACTTCTATAGAGTTGGCTGATGACGAATACTTTTTATTTCCTAACATTAATTTTCTAAACACTAGGTCAAAGTCCTTAGCAGTGGTTTCTTGGTTTATTTTATTTGCATTATAATAATAAACTCCAGTAGTAGTTCCAAATAACACCTCTTCAGAGGATATTGGTTTAATAATATCGCAGAAATTAGAAGCAAAGAATGAAAAATGTTTAGAGGATATTTTACTTATTGTGTCTCTATTAAAATGAACAATTCCTACACGCTCACCATATTGATAAACGGCCTTTTTATCATCATATTCTACATATTGATTTAAAAACTTTTCACTTTTTAATGGCTCAAGAATATCAATCTTTTGAAACTGTTTAAGAGAATCGTTAAAAGTAAAAGCACCATTTTCGGTTCCAACAATAATGCCTAGCTGATTTGAAAACTTAGCTGATTTAAATACATAATTATTGGTATTTGAAGGCAAGCCATTTTCTGCTGAAAAATAGTCTATAGACACAACCGAATCTGCATTATCAGATAGGTTTAATAAGGTAACTCCTCTATTATAATGACTTACCCATATTCTTCCTTTACTATCTTCTTCAAACCACCTTGAGCTGCGGTCAAATCCATTTATTTTTTTTAAATAAACAAGACCTTGATCTGTTCTTTCAAATATCATTAAACCTCCATCTCGAATTCCTGCAATAACTTTATTTGGGTACTGCTTTAATACGATTACTTTCCACACAAACTCTGGAGGCCCAATTCGAATAAATTTACCCTTACTATTTAGTTTTAGCAATCCATTATATGTTGTGGCATATAGTTCATTATCAATAGTAATTAATTGCCAAACAAATCCAATATTATCACCAGCTTCCGAAAATTTGCTTTTAGAATCACTCACCATTATACCATTGATAGTGCCTAAATAAAGCTTATCATCAAATTTCTCAATGGCCAACACCCCATTATTTATGCCAGATGATTGGTTAAATAATCTTACTGGGGAGTTAAGAGACACATACGAGATTCCATTATCTAGAGCGATAAATAGGTTTTTATTCTGGTCTATAAACAGGCTCCAAATGGTGTTATCTATCAACCCTAATTCTTTATTTAGTATTTGTTCTATTTTGCCATTTTTAACTATAACTAAACCCCCTTTTAATGTTCCGAATAAATAAGTATCAACAGCATATTTTTTTGCACTAAATACTCGAAGTGTTTTTAATACCTCATTAGTTGCATTCCAATTTGCATTCTCCGAAATAAGCCCCGTATTGATATTATAGATTAAAGTACCTTGTGATCGTGTAACGATTAATAATTCGGTATTGGAATAAGGCAATATTTCGTAAATGCTGTATTCTACAAGTGCCTCTGCGTTGGATACAGGCATTAATGCACCATCCTCATAAACTTGTAATCCTTTGTGATTTCTTTCATTTACATAAAAGGTATTGTTTACAAAAAAAGATAGATGAAATTTATCCTTTGGGAACATTACCTTAAACCTTGTGTGATCCCAAATAATTACATTGGCTACGCTTTGAAAAATTATTTCATCCCTTTCGTTTACATAGATGCGCCAAATATCTTCCATTATTTTGTCCTCCTTTGCTAAGGAATCTGCAAGCGATATATATTTATAACCTAATTCGGCATTACCACTAAGCATACCAAATTCGTTTTTCCCACCTACATAAATCACCCCTTTAGAATCTATGGCCAATGATCTAACAACGGATTTATTTGGCAATTCTAAGAGTTCCCAATTAACCCCATCAAATATTAAAAGGCCTTCATTATTACCAAAAAAAATAAGTCCTTCCTTATTTTGGATTACAGCCCAATGTTGATTCTCAGAAGTTTTGTAATCTTCTTTATTATAGTTTTGAATAAATGGAAGGCCACCTGTTAAAATCTGAGAGTGAACAGGGTTGGCGAGTCCAATAATTATGACCAATAACAGAAATGAAAAATCTTTCTTATTTAGCACACAGCATTAATTAAAATTGCAAAAAAGGAATAATTCTATGTATCTAACTCTCGCCTTCTCTCAGTAACCTCCTAATAATTTTACCTACGTTAGACTTGGGAAGCTCATCTATAAACTCAATATGCTTAGGTCGCTTATAATTGGTTAAATCTACTTTGCAACAAGCAATAATCTCTTCTTCAGTCAGTGAAGCATCTTTTTTAACGACAAACACTTTTACTGCTTCTGTTGTTTTTTCATCAGCAATACCAATGGCTGCTACTTCAAGCACCTTAGGGTGAGCCACAATTACTTCTTCAATCTCATTAGGATACACATTAAAGCCAGAAACTATGATCATATCTTTTTTACGATCTACAATTTTGAAGAAACCATCTTCATCCATAATGCCGATATCGCCTGTTCTAAACCAATCACCAAAGAAGGTTTCTTTGGTTGCCTCTGGTAATTGCCAATATCCGGCCATTACTTGAGGCCCTTTGGCACAGATTTCACCAGGTTCTCCCATTGCCAATTGATTACCTTCTTCATCCATAATACATAGATCTGTATCTGATACAGGCAAACCAATAGTGCCCATTCGCTCTGTTCCGTCTAATGGGTTACATGTAAGTAATGGTGCCGTTTCACTAAGTCCATAGCCTTCTGCCAAGGCATGGCCAGTTACTTCTTGCCAATGTTTGGCAACAGCACCTTGAACTGCCATTCCGCCACCAATAGAGTATTTTAATCGTGAAAAATCGACATTGGCAAAATCTGGTTGATGAAGTAATCCGTTAAATAAAGTATTAACAGCGGTAAACACTGTCATTTTTACTTTTTTTAGCTCTCCAATAAAGGCTTTCATATCACGTGGATTTGTGATAAGTACATTTTTTGCTCCTAACGAGAACATTAAGAATCCGTTTACGGTAAGTGCAAAAATATGATAAAGAGGAAGTGCTGTTACCACAAGCTCTGCTCCTTTTTCCGTATCTAAAAACCATTGATCGCATTGTTGAATGTTAGCAACTACGTTTTTATGCGATAACGTAGCTCCTTTGGCTACTCCTGTTGTTCCACCAGTATATTGAAGGAATGCATTATCTTCTAGAGTTATTTCAGGCTTAGAGAATGCTTTTGATGCGCCAATAGATAAAGCTTTGTTAAATGGAATAGCACCTGGTAAATTATAAGTAGGCACCATCTTTTTTACATATTTAACCACAAAGTTGACAAGCCCTTTTTTAAGGCCGCTTAGTTGATCACCTAACTGGGTAACAATTACTGTTTTAATATCCGTCTCCCCAATGATTTTCTCCAAGTTAAATGCAAAATTGGCAACGATTACAATGGCCACCGCTCCTGAATCATTAAATTGATGTTTCATTTCACGAGGCGTATAAAGCGGATTGGTGTTTACAACCACTAATCCAGCGCGAAGCGCGCCAAACAAAGCTATTGGGTATTGCAATAAGTTAGGCAGTTGCAAAGCAATGCGATCTCCTTTTTTTAGCCCCACTTCATTTTGCAAATAGCTGGCAAAATTCAGCGATAAAGTATCAATTTCACCGTAGGTTAACTCCTTACCCATATTCTCAAAGGCTGGTAAGTCTTTGTATTCTTCCATAGAATATTCAAGAATATCAATAATGGAATTATACTTAGTTAAATCTATTTGTTGATCGATTCCTTTTGGATACGATTTATACCAAGGGTGGCTATTACTCATAATGTAAAATGCTTAAAAAGTGGTTAAGCTCCTAAAATAGTAAAGAAAACATAGAATATAAAAGCATTGATAATTTTGCTCTTATTATTATACTATTCATCACTAAACTCCAATATATCTCCCGGTTGGCATTCGAGCACTTTGCAAATGGCATTTAAAGTTGAAAACCGCATAGCTTTAGCTTTCCCCTTTTTAAGGATAGATAAGTTAGCCATAGTAATACCAACTCTTTCAGAAAGTTCGGTAAGGCTCATCTTGCGTATGGCAAGCATTACGTCTAAGTTTACGATAATGGCCATTAGATAGTTAGGTCTTTGTAATTCTGGAGTTTAACACCTCTTTCAAAAATATAGGCAATACCTAATATGATAGAAGCAATAATGAGGTAGTTAGAATACATATAATCTGTTGATAGACGCATTGAAGATTGCGCTGGAGAGTATAATAATTGCTTTGATAATCGCAGAACAACATCAATTAAAAACCAAGATAAGAAAAACATGTACGATGCACGCTTTAAATAAATTACGTTTGCAAGCGTGAAAACATTATCTAGCATAACATTAGCAATTATTTTTTTAATCATTGCTAACGCATAGATAAGGATGGAACCTACTATAAAAACACTTCCATAATATATTATTTTGGTTATTAAACCTAGCTCCCAAACATTTACGGTTCCTGTTATTCCGTATATCTTAACAGGAGTATTTGTGCCATTTAATTCAATTGTAGTTTGAGCCAACAGATCTAATGGGAGTGTAATTCCTAATCTTGAAAATGAGTAAGCATCGGGGCTTACATACATTAAAATATTTTCCACACCTATAGCAACCAAGCCAAGTATAAATATCCAAAACAGGCTATTCACAATCCAATAAATCAGTTTAATACTAAAAGGGGTTTTCATTAGTTTGCATTTTGATATACCTCAAATTTAGAATAAAAACTTGTAATAACAATAAATATTTATTGTATTACGATAAATTATTATTGCATTACGTTTTATAGATGTATAAAACATCTAAGTGTGCCTTAAGTAATATATTAAATTAATTATTAGAGATAATCACTTAGCTACATAATATAATCTTTGTAAATTGCATA
>CAZDQR010000089.1:0-11024 GCA_964507315.1 uncultured Roseivirgaceae bacterium | reverse complement strand
CGCTGAGAATATTGAACACTCTAAATTAGTATGTGCCTAAATGACTATCTCTATTGAATTTACTTATGCCGGCTAGTTCGCATCGCTTCTTAAAGTGCAATCAATTGAGCCTTGTTTTCTTATATTTATTAGATTAATCCAATTGTAAAATATATTATCTTATTATACAATACTATCAACAATCATTCGTTATCACTTAATTTTAAGGGTTAAGTAGGGTATTATATCGTTAAGTTGTAGTAGTTATTAGAAGAAAAATATTTTATAAATATTAGAAAAATCCTTTGATTATAAAACATTGATTCTATACATTTGGAATCTAGTACATAACTAAAACATTGTAAAACCACATAATTCTATATGATTTAAAGCTCTACGATTTACCAATCTATTTTACTATATGAATAATTTTGAATTAAGCGATAGCAAGTTGGTTTCGCTCTATATCAAAGGTAACGAAGAGAGTTTTGAGGTTTTACTGAACAGGTATAAATCCAAAGTTTTCACGAATATCTATCTTATTGTTAAGGATACGTATATTGCTGAAGACCTCACACAGGATACTTTTATAAAAGCTATTAAAACATTACGCGGTGGGCGTTATAATGAAGAGGGCAAGTTTAAACCTTGGGTCTTACGCATTGCCCACAATTTAGCCATCGATCATTTCAGGCGTAAGAAACGCTACCCAACCATTGTTATGGAAGATGGATCGAATGTATTTAACACCTTGGCCTTTTCTGAAGCCCCTTACGAAAACATTCAGGTACAAGAAGATACTAAAAAGAAACTTCGCTCGTTTATAGAAGAACTACCCGAAAACCAACGGGAAGTAATATTGATGAGACATTACCAAGAAATGAGTTTTCAGGACATAGCAGAATCAACTGATGTTAGTATTAATACTGCCTTGGGGAGAATGCGATATGCGCTCATCAATCTTAGAAAGAAAATGAAACAACATAAAATTGCGTATGATTCTAACATTTACCCAACTTGACCTAATAAGGTTTATTTACAACGAAACAACTGTTGAACAACATCGAGACATTGAGTTAGCCCTATTATGCGATAATTCGTTAATGGAAGATTATAAAGATCTTTTACAAACAGTGAGTACTTTAAACGAAGTATCTTATTCGCCTTCTAATTCAACTACAGAAAAGATTCTGAATTATTCAAAATCAATTAACTTGCACACAGCCCATTAGACCCTGTCTATAAACTGTGTATGACCAAGAAAGAACGATTTGAAGCTGTTCTAGATTTTTTTAGAAGAAATAATCCTGAAGCTGAAACGGAGCTCCATTATGAGAACCCGTATCAGCTATTAGTTGCCGTATTGCTAAGTGCACAATGTACTGATAAGCGTATTAATATGGTAACACCTAACCTGTTTACTAAATTCCCAACACCCGAACACTTGGCGGCCTCTCATTTTGACGAGGTTTTTCCTGTAATAAAATCAGTTACTTACCCAAACAATAAAGCTAAGCATCTTATTAATATGGCCAAAGTTCTTACAGAAGAATTTGGCTCTGTTGTTCCTAGTGATATAAAGGATTTACAAAAAATGCCTGGTGTTGGGCGTAAAACTGCCAATGTAATAGCTTCTGTGGTGTACAACCAACCTACAATGGCAGTGGACACACATGTGTTTCGAGTTTCAAAACGAATTGGTTTAGCCACTCAACCCGCAAATACTCCTCTAGAGGTTGAGAAGCAGCTTATTAAATACATTCCTAAAGTAGATGTGCCATTAGCCCATCATTGGTTGATTCTACACGGTAGATACACCTGTATCGCCCGTAAACCTAAATGTGAAGAATGCGAAATTGCCCGTTGGTGTAAGTATTATGAAAAAACACATTGAAAGGAGAACCACAAATTTTTGATTCTAAAATCAAAATTCGTTAATCGAAATTCATTAATCTATTTTTAGGTTCTAAACAGAACTTTCCTCTATGTGTGGCATAAGCATGATTCTAGATTTTGAAGGGAATGCTCAACTTGAGCATCTCCAACAAATGATGGAAGCCATCAAACACCGAGGCCCAAATGCTAGCCGTCACCTTGAAAAATTCTTTGGTGGCGGAACTCTATTTCTTGGCTCTAACCGTTTACAAATTATAGATAAAGACAGCCACTCCAACCAGCCATTTGTATCACAAGATGGAAGATACGCACTCGTTTTTAATGGAGAAATATATAATTATGAAGAACTCAGAAACGAGCTTCTAGCAAAAGGAACCAGGTTTACCACAAGATCAGATACCGAAGTTTTACTATATTGGCTTATTGTAAAAGGTAAAGAAGGCATTGGACGATTAAATGGAATGTTCGCCTTTGTGTTTGTTGATTTTTTATCAACTGAGCTAATCATTGCACGTGATAAATTAGGAATCAAGCCTTTATTCGCTGCACGAACTAATAATAAGCTAATAATTTCATCTGAAATTAAAGGTGTACTAGCTTCTGGTTTGATAAATAAAGAATTGAACGAAGAAGCCATTCCCCATTATTTGGCGTATAAATATGCACCAAAGCCCGCCACATTCTTTAAGAATATAGAAGAAATAATGCCAGGAACTATTTGGCAAGTTAATGCTAAAGGTAAAGTGGTAGAATCTATTATAAAGGACAATGTTGAAGGTGGAGAACGAGACATACATCAATTATTGATTGATTCCGTTGTGCAACAATATTCAGAGTCCAATAACACCGGTATTATGCTAAG
The DNA here is from genome assembly GCA_964507315.1 of uncultured Roseivirgaceae bacterium. Lineage (GTDB taxonomy): Bacteria > Bacteroidota > Bacteroidia > Cytophagales > Cyclobacteriaceae > JAKISE01. The sequence goes on along the minus strand of CAZDQR010000089.1, from coordinate 8,287 downwards.
TGGGGGAGTAGACTCCACATTGCTTTTAGCCATTTTAAATCAGGAGCTTGGATACCGAAATATTCCCATTTTTTCCATAGCCAACAGAAAGAAGAATAAGTACGATACAAAAGATGGGACTTTCTCTGCTAAAGCTGCTAAGTTATACCAAGCGGAGTATAACGAAATAGGAATTGACCACCACTCGTTAAGAACATTAGATAATTATATTAAAACACTTGGGCAACCAATTGCTGATAGCGGAGGTTTTTTAACCTGGCTAGTAGCAGAAAAAGCGTCAGGCAAATCTAACGTTCTGCTATCTGGTGCTGGAGCAGACGAATTATTTGGTGGCTATAATAGACATAAAGCCTTTCATACTTATTTGATACATAAGGGTAAACCTTGGTTTAATTTACTAAAAAGAGGGAAACGAGTTCCAAGCTTCTCAGCCAAATTAAATCAGCTTAGAAAATTTGCCAATGCAATAGACACTGATCCTTCTACCACATTTAATAATTTTCTACAGTCAGATACATTTCGGATTAATAGTCCTCTATGGGAACTAAATTTGACCAACGAAAAGCATCTTAGAAAAGCACTAGAATTTGACCAGCAGAATTATTTAGCTGCAGATGTACTAGCCATCACAGATCATTCTACAATGCAACATTCTGTAGAAACACGTGTTCCGTATTTGGATACCCAACTCTTTAAAGCCACGCAAAATTTATCAATCAAGGAACTTCTAAAAAAGGAGCAGAAATGGTTGCTAAAAGGGCCGCTCATTAATTATGGTGGTAAAGAATTTGCCTCTCGTAAAAAACAAGGGTTCGGTCTGCCAATGAACGATTGGCTCAAAAATGAAATGTATTGGGAGTTTAATTCTAATGACCAACTTATTCATACGTTTGTGTCTCAGCAAAAAATAGAGACTTTAAGAAAGATTCACTCTTCTGGAAAAGAAAATTTGACCCAAGAGCTATGGCGCATGCTGCTTTTACACAAATGGTTAGCACATAACTTTTAATTAGCCATTTCTACTATCTTTGTTGCACTCCATGAAGGTATTATACATCCACCAATATTTTAGAACTCCTGAAGAAGGGGGAGCCATTAGATCTTATTACTTAGCAAAAGGGATGGTAGAAAATGGGATTGAAGTGGAAATGATAACTTCACATAACAAACCATTTGAAGAAATAAAGGACATTGATGGTATCAAGGTTCATTATTTGCCGGTATTTTACGATAATGAACTTGGGTTCAGTAAAAGAGTTTTCGCCTTTTACAGGTTTATGAGATTGGTAATGACAAAGGCAAGAAGTATACATAATGTTGATCTATGTTATGCAACCTCAACTCCACTAACTATTGGTCTTTCTGCTTTAAAAATTAAAAAAGAATTAGGCATTCCTTACTATTTTGAAGTACGTGATTTGTGGCCAGAAGCCCCTGTTCAATTAGGTGTAATAAAAAACAGGTTTTTAAAATCTTACTTAGAACAACTAGAAAAAAAAGTCTATAAAAATGCTGAAAAAATTATTGCTTTATCTCCGGGAATTAAAACTCAAATTGAAAGCCGTCAACCCAATACATCCGTAGAAGTAATACCTAATATGTCGGATGTTGAGTTTTTTACGCCCGAAACAAAAAACCCAGAATTAGAAGAACTCTTTGATGTAAAAAACAAAATGGTTGTTTCCTATTTTGGGGCTATAGGTGCTGCTAATCATTTGGAATATTTACTTGCAGCTGCCAACGCTTCATTAAAAGCTAAACTACCAATAGTGTTCTTAATCATTGGTGTAGGCTCTCAAACCGAAAAGCTTACTTACTTAGTTAAGCATTTCGATCTTACCAATGTTCGGTTTATAAGGTTCCAAAATAAGCACAACCTTAAACGATTACTTAATGTAACTGATGCCGCTTATGTTTCTTTTGCTAATAAACCCATTTTAGAAACTAATAGTCCAAATAAGTTTTTTGATGCCTTAGCATCAGGCAAGCTTATCATTACCAATACCAAAGGCTGGGTTAAGGATATATGCGAAAAGGACAATTGTGGATTCTATTATCACCCTGATAAACCTCAAGACTTTGTAAAACAAATTAAATCCTTTTTATCCCAAAAAGACCAACTGAACAAGTATCAATTAAATTCTAGGAGAGTGGGCGAAACTCAATTTGCTAAAAGTACACAAGTAGAGAAGTTGATTGCACTAATATCACCAAGAAACTCATAGATTACTATTAATGTATTCTATCAACTCAATTAAACCACTTTCGTGCTTTACATCAATTTTATTCTTCTTTATATAATCAACTACTTTTTCATCATTAAAAAAGAAACCCACCTTTTTTCTGCTATTGGGGACTTCTGTTAATTCATTATTCTCTTTCTTCAAAAAATATAGTTTATATTCCTTTTCAAATCTATCATCCTTTTCTCCAGCATTTAAAGCAACATTATAATTTGCTTTAATGATAATTACTTCATGCTTTTTTAATAACCCATATTTTCCAAAAGAAGTCAACTTTTCATAAACACCACTAGCATCTTTTCCTTCTAATATCCAAGATCTGTTAATTATAAAATCTAAATACTTTCCACTCGCCATTAAAATATTAAAGCTATCAACGTAGTTTAATTTTACCAACATCACGCGCTCGGTTTCCCTAAATAGAACTTGTTGATTTTGGATATCATACTTAATAGGAGTATTTGTTATTGATCCTCCTTTTTTTAAAAACACATTCCCAATTAACCAATTATCCTCCAAATAAGGAGTACCAACCAAGCTTCCTTTTCTAACGGGTATTTGATACACCTCAGCTCCTACATAGGAATTAGCCTTAACTTGGCTCTCAACAATTCCAACTTGGGAATATGAATTAACCGATGATAAAAGAGGGGCTAAAAGTAAAATGTAATATTTCATAACAAGAGATTTATTGTTTGGTAGGGTGCAAAGCTATCATTTCATAATTAAACTACATGTACCATTTAAATAAATAATTCAATAAAAAAGGCCACCCAACATGGGTGGCCTTTCTAAGTAATACAAAGTTAAATTATTGTACTTTTTCAAATCTAACAACAGTCTGTGCAGTCGATCCACAACCGTCATCGATATCTTCAGTGAAAGTCAACTCTATCACATTATCATCTTCTGGATCAAATGCGCTATGAGTTGTAGCCGGTCCAAAAATAATTGCTCCACTACACTGCAATCCTGAAGCTTGGTCAGGCGCCATTTTTACTAGAGAGCACTCCAATTTAAATGTGAAGGTTTCTGGCCCATTACCAATACCAAATACAGGAAGGTAGGTTGCATCAAAAGATCTGTCAAAATCACCAGTTTCTTTAAGTTCAACTGGTCCTGGCCCCCAAACTGGAGCTCCACCACCAGCAGAACTACCTGTTACATCTACAATATTATACATTCCTGTAAAATCTGCGTTTATAGGACAAGAGAATCCGATTTTTGTTACTACTGCAGAGTTAAGAACAGTACCATCTCCTAAGGTAACTTTATAAGTCATTTTCCAAAAATCTCCAGGTAAAAGGTCCTCTTCTGAAAGAACATTTCCATCTACCGGCACATCAGCAAATAATTCCGCCAATGTCTGAGAAAATTCACCAGATGTTACGTCTATTTCAACAGAAGGAGAAGTAATCTTACTTGCTGTCAACGTCTTTGTCATAATAACACTCGAAACAGAATTTCCATTATCAGTTACATCCATTCCAAACGAAATTGACGGTGTAACTCCAAAGACAAAATTTTGTGAATGAGGAGGGTTAACATTAGCCTTCAATAATCCACCATCCTTCATGTCTACCGGATCCTCTCCACATGACATTGCCATAAAACTAACTACAGCAATCATTATTAATGATTTTAATATATTTTTCATTTTATTTTTTTATTTAAATGCCCATAAATCTACATCTAACAAATCTCCGCCTTGGTTTGCTTTAGCAGCATTCAAGTTAGCCTCATTTGTAATTCTTTCATTCTGAGGATATGGGATTCTACGTGGCAATACTCCACTAGGGTTATTACCATTAGATCCATCAGGATTAGGAATTAATGCAGGATATCCTGTTCTTCTATAATTAGTCCATACTTCTACTTCTGCTTGGCCATAAAGCGCAACATAACTTTGATCCATTATTGTTTCTAACGCTTTTTCTAACGGCATCGATGTTATATTTGGTATGGTTGGCATATAAACTTGATTCAATAAAGAATCTCCAGAAACAAGTATTGTGTCTCCTGGGTTTGGCACCCATGTCAATTTAAGATCATCAATATGTTTAACAACATCCATATAGTCCATATTAGATCTAATTGCTTCAATCATGGCAGTATTTGCGCCACTAAAGTCACCATCTCTAACTAATGCTTCAGATTGCATAAATTTTATTTCTGTAAAAGAAATTAATGGGCTTGGAGAGTCATTTGAAGACCAAAACAAACCCGGACTACCATTATAAAACTGACCTCCACTATTAATCAAATAATCTCTTGGATCATTAGTATCAGAAAGTAAATCAACAAATCCCTGATTCAAAATCAGCGTATTGGGTCTTTGATCTCCAAATTGAGCCATTGGATTAGAGAAAGCAGCAGATGCATCAAAGATAAAATCTGGCTGATCATCATTGCTTGTAAAAGATTTACCGATCTCAGCTAACGCTTTAGTTTGAGCAGAAGCATCTCTTTTTGTTAAATGCATATAATAACGAGCCTTCAATGCATGTGCAGTTGCTATCCATTTTGATGCATCTCCACCAAAAATTAAGTCATCACTCGCGGGTCCACCACCTACAGCTGGCTTACTTAACTCAGCAATCGCTTCATCCAATAATGTTTGGATAGAACCATAAACCTGCTCTTGTGTGTCATAAGTTGGCTTTAAGCTTTCTGTTCCTTTAAAAGCATCTGAATAAGGAGCATCACCAAAAATCGAGGTTGTGTTTCCTAATGCGTTAGCCATTAACAACTTAGCAATGCCTACATAATATGGTTGCTCTTCAGCTACCCCTTTTTCCATCATTACAATAGCGTCTTTCATTACGCCACCATAAAGTCCGAAGTTCCAATAATTATCTAATACATTTTCATTTATATTATAGATTGTATAATCTATTTGCTGAGCATCAAACCCATCAAAATGTTGCATTAAAATTCCAGTCAACCTATTGGCCCCTGACATTTGATTAAATGAAGCTTGCGCCAATGCTGTTGGTAATATCAAATTTAAATTAACATCAGCTGGTCTTGTAGGATCCACGTTTGTATCACCATATTTACACGAAGTAAAAAAGGTCATAAACACGCTGAGCCCTAATACGAATATATATTTAGTTTTATTCATTTTCATAATTATTTATAAGGCTTTCTAATTAAAATGCAACTCTTAATGCAGCACCATAACTACGTGTATTAGGCATATTAAAATAATCTAAGCCAATACCATTTGATGCTCCTGTTAAGTTAGTTTCAGGATCAATGCCTGTGTATTTAGTTTGTAACCAAAGGTTTCTACCCGTTAAAGAAAGTGAAGCATTCTGAATTTTTGCTTTACTTAATAATGACGCTGGGAATTGATAAGACAATGTAACTTCTCTTAATCGAACCCAAGATCCATCTTGAATATTCTCTTCAACTAATCCACCGAAACCATATTTTACCCATTTGTTGCCACCTAGCCCATTTGCAGGGTTTGCAAAATCAACAGGTATATTATTAGCAACATCTGTAGGGGCTCCTGATCCATCAGCTAAAACTCCATCAAATACATATCCTCTGATATTTCTATCATCAGCTGTTGTTTGAGAAACTCCAAAATAATTGATAATACCATTGGTACCATTCCAAATATCTCCACCTTGACGTATATCTAATAAACCAGATAAGCTAAATCCTTTATAAGTAAATGTGTTTCTTACTCCAGAAATCCAGTCTGGGGTAGGATCTCCTAATACTCTATCTCCATTAGGATCAACTAGAGGCCATCCATCAGATCCGATTACCAATTTACCAGCACCATTTCTTTGATATGAATCTCCGTAAAGTACGCCATAAGGCTCACCCGCAATTACATTTGATGAAGCAGAAGTAAATCCAGCAAGGAAAATACGATCGATACCTGGAGCTAATTCTTTAACAATAGAAGTATACTGTGTAAAGTTAATATTGATATCCCAAGAGAAATCACCTACTTCAACAGGACGAGCATAAAGCATTATTTCATGTCCTTTATTTTCAATCAATCCTGCATTTTGAATTAAACCTCCAAAACCAGTAGTGTTTGATATATTAACATTAATAATTTGATCTTTAGTCGTTTTAGTATAATAAGTATAATCAACACCTAACCTATTTCCGAAAAATTTAAATTCAGCTCCTAATTCTAACGTTGTTGTAGTTTCTGCTTTTAATTCGTTATTACCTAACGTATTACTTCTTTCAAAAGCATTGATACCAAATGCTGGAAAACCAATACCATCTATAAAGCCATCTCCACCAACAGAAGCAGAGTTATAATAACTTGAAGTTACATAAATAGGTGCATCGTTACCAACCTGGCCCCAAGAACCTCTTAATTTACCATAAGAAAGAATGTTTCCATTAGCAATTCCAAAAGCTTCTGTAAAATCAAATCCTAACGCTACTGCTGGGTAAAAGAATGAATTGCTCTCATCTGGTAGAGAAGAAGACCAGTCATTACGACCTGTTAAATTCAAGAATAAATAATTTCTAAAATCAAACTTGATATCACCATACACACCATTAATTTTTTTCCTTCTCCAAGCTTCGGTAGAAGTAACAGTAGATGCATTTGACATGTTTTCCATTCCTGGAATAGAAAGATCTGTACCTTGAGAATTATTTCTATAATAATTATACTGGTAGAAGTTATGACCTAAAATAGCACTAATTGATAAATCAGATGATACTTCTTTATTAAAAATTAAAAGAAAATCTGAATTAATATCTGTACTGTTTATATCAATGTTATTGATTTGGCCTGTTTTAAAACTTGCAGAGTTAATATCAGCAAATCCTTTTGTCTTATCAGTATAATGATCCATACCTATTTTGTATGAAGCAGTTAGCCAATTAGTAATTTCATAAGATAAACTAATATTTCCTATTACACGATTTACATTATCATTCGTTTGATTTTTATTAACAGTCCAATATGGGCTATCATAAATACCTGCACGATAACCTCTTTGGGTTCCATCAGGTAACTGATATGAACTAGGATCGTCTGCTGCTTCTTGACCAATTTTACCATTACCAGCATCAAAACTTGGCGTTGTTCTAAATAAACCTAGTGCCAATCCTGAAATATTAGATCCTCTTTGTAATCTAACCCCACCGGAGTTTGATATAGTAGCAGAAACACCAGTTTTTAACTTATCAGTTATTTTAGTATCCGCTGTTACTTTTATAGTTGTTCTTCCCCAATCTGAATTAGGAACAATACCAGATGAAGTTAAGTTACCCACAGATAAATAATAAGTTGACTTGTCATTACCTCCAGAAACTGATAGGTTATTATCCCAAGTTTTCCCATTTACAAAAAAGTTGTTTACATTATCATACCCTCTAGCTGCAACACCGTTTCCTGTTCCTTTTGGAACTAATCTACCATTTACGTCATAATCATAATCTGAACCATCATACTCTAGACTCGAAATAGCTGGCCCCCAACTAAACCCTTCAAATGTGTCTGGTCCTCTCCAAGTTGCAGCTCCGCCAACTGGTCGGCCTTGTGCATAACTAGTTTGGAAACTAGGCAATTTGTTAACTTCACTTACTGTAAAAGAAGAAGAGAAAGAAACTTTTGCTTTTCCTGCTTTACCTTTTTTAGTTGTAATTATAATAGCTCCATTTGCAGCTCTAATACCATAAAGCGCTGTCGCAGCCGCTCCTTTAAGAACCGTTAATGATTCCACATCCGCAGAGTTTATATCAATAGCTCTGTTTGAGTTATCTACACCTGCTGTACCATTACCAGCTCCACCACTTGAGTTATCAATTGGCACTCCATCCACAACAAACAGTGGAGAGTTAGATCCGTTAATAGAAGTATTACCTCTAATTCTAATATTAGCTGATGCACCTGGCGAACCAGAAGAACTAACTACTGAAACACCTGCAACTTTTGAGTTTAAGGCATTTACAATATTTGTTTCTCTTGCATTAACAATCTCGTCAGCATCTACATTTTGAACAGAGTACCCTAAGGTTCTTTTATTTTGCTCAATACCCACTGCTGTTAC
>CAZDQR010000088.1:0-11055 GCA_964507315.1 uncultured Roseivirgaceae bacterium | reverse complement strand
GCAGTAATGATTTAACTAATATTGAATTAGTTTCACCTTCAAACCCAACAGCAGGGGCTGTTTCGTTTAATGTTACTGTGGTTGTTACTAGTGGTGCAGCTTCTGGTTATGTGCCTGCGCTTAACTTCCTTCCAGAAGGGTATACTATTACAGATAATCTAGTAAATACGGGTAATGTAGATGCAATAGTCGAATATACAATTACACCTACAGCTTCAGCTGCTGCAAGTAATGTAGGATGTACAGGAACAGCAAGTGTGGTTTCTGTTATTGTTGAACCTTTGCCTCAAGTTACACCTGGTCAAAATATCCAAGTATGTAGCAATATTGCTTTAAACCATACTATTACAACCTCAAATAATTTAGTAGGTACTAAATTTAAATGGACGTTGGCAGATATAAATATTCCTGCTGGAGTTACAGGTGCCACAGAACGATTAACAGCTTCAACTGACCCTATTTCTGATGTGCTTATAAATACAAATGCATTCCGAAGCACAGTAACTTATACAGTAACACCTGTTGGGCCAAGTGCAAATAATTGTGAAGGAGCTCCAATAAGTATAATTGTATTTGTAGACCCAACACCAGTAGGTGCTATTGCTATCGACCAACCAGTGGTGTGTAGTGGTGGTTCTGCCTTATTAAGTTTTGCTATGACAGTTGGTGTAGCACCATTTACCATTGTTTATAATGATGGTTCTGGTGATATTACTGTGTCTAATATTGCGAATTCACATTTTATAGCTTTAACTAATTTAACCAATACAACCACTTATACATTTAAAAGTATAATGGATGTAAATGGTTGTGTGCTTACTCCTGTAGGAGATCAAGTTACAGTTACAGTTGAAACTCCAATATCAGAGTTCTCTATTATAAGCGATACAGGTTGTACACCTTTAGTAGTTACATTTAGCAATGATGGCCTAGTTGCCGGAGATGGCACAGAATATACATGGAGCTTTGGTGATGGTACAGCTAACATAATTACAAGTGATGCAACAGTTACGCATACATATGTTAATAACTCTACCTTAAGTGACATTTCATTCTCACCTTTATTAATAGCTAAGAGAACGAACGGAACAGTGGTATGTACTCAACTAAGTTCAGGTTTCGTTACTATTAATGCAGGGGTCTCTCTTAATGTTGCCCAAAGCGAAACGGAAGGTTGTAGCCCTGTAACTGTTAATTTTGATAACCTATCTCAAGGTGTATTAGAAAGCAAATGGTTCTGGAGAATTAAAGGCCAAGGAGGCGAAAATGAGGTTCAAACCTCATTCTTTGCATCTTACACGTTAAGTAATAATACGGCAAACAATATAGTGTACGAAGTAGTATATCAAGGAGATAGGAACGGTTGTGGTGATGAAGTAGTTTCTGAAGTAACTGTTTATCCTGAAGTTGTTGCAGATTTTGACGTATTACCAAGTACAACAATCTCAATTTCTGACCCTACTATTACCGTTACCAATACAACTCCATTAAAAGATGAATGGACTACACTTTGGGAATGGGGCGATGGACAATCAACTACAAGTGTTGATCCTGGCTCACACACTTATGCTAGTTTTGGCACGTATGAGCTTAAATTAACAGTAAAAGATCCTAATGGAATTTGTGAAGATGAAAAGATTGTCCCAATAATTGTGGAGCCTACTATACCAGAAGTTGACTTTAGTGCGATTGGCCAAGATATTGAAACAGGCGATTTTACAGACACAGATTTAAGAGGATGTATGCCATATACGGTTCAATTTACAGATCTTTCAGAATCAGTTGATCCTAATACGTATGTATGGACATTTATTGACGAAACTGGTGCTACTGTTGGTACTTCAACTGCACAAAATCCAGAGTTTACATTTTTTCAGCCAGGCATTATTAATGTAACGTTAGAAGGAGGTAACCCGCTAGGTGTTAAAGATATAGAGACTAAACTTGGTTATATAGAAATATTTGAACTTCCTACGTCTGCGTTTAGTGTTCGACCAAGTGTTGTGTTCTTACCAGACCAAGCATTGTCAACTTCTAACTTAAGTAGGCTCTCAGATGAATTTCAATGGGATTTTGATGGAGATGGGATCCTTGACTCCGATGAATTTCAACCGCAATTTAAATATTCTGACCCAGGCGTTTATGATGTAATGCTAATTGCATTGAACTCTGAAACTGGTTGTAGCGATACCACCATTTTAGAAGGTGCAGTTACTGTGGTAGAATCTGGTTCTTCTGATATTCCTAATGGTTTCTTTCCTGGCTCTGGATTTGGTGATGGTGGAGATGGCACTGGTGGAGCTAGTGAATCTAACGTTGTATTCTTGCCTCGAATTAAAGGTGTAAGAGATGATGGCTTTATAATGCAAGTATTTGATAGATGGGGACACCTATTATTCGAAAGTAACGACAAAACCGTAGGTTGGAATGGTCGTAATTTTAATACGGGTAAGCTAATGGCTGCAGGAGTATATGTGTATAAACTTGAGCTAGTGTATATTTCAGGAGAGCAAACTACAATTGTAGGAGACATTAATTTGATAAGATAGAATGTATATATTTGTAGAGATGAGAAAATTTAGAAATGTAATTGTATTGATGCTAATCACCTCTGTTGGGGCGATGGCTCAAATAGATCCTACATTCTCCCAATTTAATGCTGCTCCGCTAAGTGTAAATCCTGGTTTTACAGGGTCAACAGCTATGCACAGGGCTATCTTTAATGGCAGAATCCAATGGCCTAATTTGCCACAGGCTTTTCAAACTATGGCATTCTCTTATGATTTTTGGAGGCCAGAGCTAAAAAGTGGATTTGGTTTACAACTGATGGCAGATAAGGCAGGTTCTGCCGAATTAAAAAATACGACAGCTCGGTTTAATTACTCCTATAAATTAATGGTAGGTAATTGGGTGCTTTCACCAGGTATATATTTTGGCTATTCTTGGAATTCCTTTGATGCAAATAAATTGCTTTTTGGAGATCAGCTCGACTATGGAAATGGGAACACACCTCCATCCTTAGATCCTAATGTGGCAAAGCTTAACCAAATTCAAATTTTTGATACTGGGGCTGGTATTCTTATGTATAATGCTAAAAGTTGGATAGGAGCGTCAGTATATCATTTAAATCAGCCTAATGCTTCTATTATAGATGGTGATAGCCCTTGGCCAATGAAAATAGTAGTTACAGGTGGTGTGCGTATTCCTATTTATGGTGATAATCATCGTACACAAATGATATCCTCTGTGGCACCATCGTTTAATTACCGATTCCAAGGTGGAACCCATCAGTTAGATGTTGGAATAAGCTATACAGTAGCTCCAGTAGTGGTAGGGTTATATTATAGAGGAGTACCTTTTGTAAAAGATTTTAAGGGGCAAGCAACCAGAGATGCAGCTGTTTTTACTATGGGACTGCTATTTAGCTATTTTGAATTTGGCTATAGTTACGATTTTACTATTTCAGAGTTATCTGCAAGAACAGGAGGGGCACACGAGGTTTCTCTTATCTATGAATTTGAATTGGTTTCGCACCCTCGGAAGGTAAGTAGAAAAAATAAGATACTGCCTTGTCCTACTTTTAATAGAAAATCGAGTGTAGGAGCAAATATTTTCCGTAAAAACTAATCAGTATTTTAAATCTTAAAGCGAGCTACATAAACTAAGTGTTAGCTTTGCACTTAATTTTGGCATTTTTGCTAGAATAATTATTGTATGCAATTCGAACAACACTTAAATACAACTACTTTTAGTACTGTAACAAAGGCTGCACAAAAGCTAATGTTAGAGACCTATGTAATAGGTGGCTATGTGCGTGATTTAATTCTTAAGCGGGCATCAAAAGATATTGATTTTGTATGTGTGGGTAGTGGCATAGATTTGGCAACCGAAGTTAATCGGTTATTTCCTAATAGCCATTTATCAACGTTTAAATCATTTGGTACTGCCATGGTTAAAACCAAGGAAGCTGAGTTGGAATTTGTGGGTGCACGAAAGGAGTCGTATCGAAGTGATTCTAGAAAACCGATAGTAGAAGATGGTAGCTTGCAGGACGATCAATTAAGGAGAGATTTTACGATTAATGCACTGGCTATTAGCCTTAATAAGGATTCCTTTGGTGAGTTAATTGATCCGTTTAACGGTGTTTCAGATATAAAGAAGAAGATATTAAGAACTCCTTTGGACGCAAATATTACTTTTTCTGACGACCCGCTAAGAATGATGCGTGCCATCCGATTTGCTAGCCAATTAACCTTCGATATAGAGCCAGATACATTTGATGCTATCGGGCATAACTTAGATAGAATATCTATCGTTTCGCAAGAAAGAATAACAGATGAGCTCAATAAAATAATATTATCACCTAAGCCATCTTATGGCTTTAAATTACTCTTCATTTCAGGTCTCTTAGAAAAGATATTCCCCGAAATGATCAATTTGCACGGTGTGGAAAAAAGAGACGGGAAATCTCATAAAGATAATTTTTATCATACGCTGCAAGTGCTAGATAATGTAGCAGAAGTGTCTGATGATCTATGGCTCCGATGGGCTGCAATATTGCACGATATTGCAAAGCCAGCAACCAAAAGGTTTAATTCAAAAGTTGGTTGGACGTTTCACGGGCACGAGGATAAAGGGGCTCGTATGGTGCCGGGTATTTTTAAGAAACTTAAACTGCCCTTAAATGATAAAATGCATTTTGTAAAAAAACTTGTGCGGTTGCATTTAAGGCCAATTGCATTAGTAAAAGAAGATATTACGGATTCTGCTATTCGTAGATTATTATTTGAATCAGGCGCAGATTTAACAGCTCTTATGATGCTCTGTAAAGCAGATATAACCTCTAAGAATGACCAAAAAGTAAAGAAGTACTTAAATAACTTTAAGAGGGTAGAAGAGAAGCTTAAGTTGGTAGAAGAAAAAGATCATCTTTCTAATTTTCAACCACCTATTACAGGCGAATTAATAATGGAAACGTTTAATTTGGAGCCTTCTAAGGTTATAGGTGTTATTAAAGATGAAATTAAAGAAGCCATAATCGAAGGTAAAATTGCTAATGATTTTGAAGAGGCAAAGGCACTAATGTTTAAATTGGCCGTGAAACATGAATTACATAAAACTGAATAAATGAAAAGATATTTTACATTACTACTGTTAATAATAAGTATAACAACGATAAGTAAAGCACAAGAAAATGTGCAAGAAGAAGCCTCTAATGGAAGTGATAAATCTCCTATTTATTGGCTTTATGACGCTCATTACAGACTAGCTATGCAGTATAGTGATTACCAAGAAGCTAAGAGTGCATTGTATAACCTGGTTTTACTAGAGCCTAATAATGATTCTTTACGTTATAATTTGGCATATATTTATTTTGATAATAATAAATATCCTTCTACTATTTTGGCGTGCAAAGATATTCTTGCGATTAACCCTACGCATTTAGGAGCCTTGGAGTTGAGTGCTATATCTTTCGAAAGTCTAGGCCTAAAAGATAAGGCGTTGCCCAATTATGAAAAGTTATATATGATATCTTCAAATTTAAATTCTCTTTATAAAATGGCATTTCTGCAATTTGATTTAAAGAAATTTGCTGAATGTGGAGTTAATACTGATATGTTGCTTGAACACAAAGATTTGCCAGAGGCTAAAGTGGTTTTTACTGATAAGGATAATCAGCAAAAAGAATACCCTATGAAAGTGGCCGTGTTAAACTTAAAGGGTTTGGTAAATATGGAAGAAGGTAATAATGATGTTGCCAAATCAGCTTTTGAAGCAGCGTTAGCCATTGCACCCGATTTTATTTTAGCATCAGAAAACCTTGCTAAATTAGGCAAGTAAAGTAATTAAATATTCCGCATTAAATGAACTTTCAAAGTAGTTAACTTAACTATTTTGGAAGTTTTTTTGTTTTATAAGCAACCCTTTTTGATAGCCTTTGTCTTTTAGTTAGATTTAGATAATTGGAAGCCAAACAAATACATATTCATACAGACCCCAAGCTAGATGGGTTAATAGATGCTTGTTTACAAAACGACAGTGTAGCACAATATAAGCTCTATAATTTGTACTCAAAAGCAATGCTTAATGTTGCTTTTAGAATTTGTAATAATAAAGAGCAGGCAGAGGATCTTCTGCAAGAATCTTTTATAAGCGCTTTTAAAAATCTTTCTTCTTTTAAAAGGAGTTCTACGTTTGGTTCTTGGCTTAAACGAATTGTAATAAACACAAGCTTAAATTATTTACGCGCAAAAAAAATGGAATTTGTTGAGCTAGAGAATAATGAGGGTTCTCTCGTAGAGGAAGAAACTGATTATAGTGACCAAAACTATTTGGTGGGTCAAGTAAAAAACGGAATTACCCAATTACCCACGGGATACAGGCTGGTGCTAAGTCTCTATTTAATGGAAGGCTACGATCATAAAGAAATAGCAGAAGTAATGGATATAAGTGAATCAACTTCTAAATCGCAATATAATAGAGCAAAACGCAAATTAAGGGAATTAATTAAAACTGAAAGTTATGACACCGGGTATGCAGGATAACTTAGAACAATTTATAAAAGATAATAAAAATGAGTTTGATGATTTATCACCAAGTGATGATGTTTGGAGAGGTGTTCAGCAACAGCTGAAACCTGAAAAATCGAGTAACAGTCAGTTGTTTATTTGGAAAGCTGCTGCTATGATTTTATTCGCTTTTTCACTTGGCTTAACATTATTTGTAAACAGAGGAATGTTTCAAACTTCGGAACAGGTTGTAGTACAAGATGAAGAATTTAAGAACACAGAAAATTATTATACTTCTGTAATTAATGAGAGGCAACAACTAATTATTAAAGTTGGGCAGTCTTTTCCTGATGTGGAAAAAGATTTTGAGTTGGATTGGGTGGCATTGGATCAAGGGTATAAGAGTTTGAAAAAAGAATATGAGCAAAATCAGAATGATGAAATTAAGAATGCGCTCGTTCAGAATTTAAGAGCTCGAGTTAATTTGTTAAATAGGCAGATTGAAGTACTCGAGCAGATAGAAAAAGAGAATATTAGTATAATAGAGATTTAAAGGCAACATAATATGAAACGATTTTTAATTATAGCTGTAATTGTGGCTTCTCCACAATTTATTTTTGCCCAATATGAGGCTAGTAAAAAGATTAATAGAACCTACGAGGTTTCTGGTAAAGGTAGCTTAGAAGTAATTGGCAAATATGGCGATGTTCATATTGATACTTGGGATGCCAATACAGTGGAGCTTAAAGTAGTTATTGAGGTAAAAAAACGTTCAGAAGAACAAGCCAAAGAAATGCTCGAAAAGGTTTCTATAGCCATTAATGATTTCGATAAAAATGCATTAAGTTTTAGGACTAATATAGATGGTTCGTTTAATAATAAATCGGGTGAAAAAATGAAAATAGAATATTGGATTAAAGCACCCAAGACCTTAGCCTACAAGATAAAAAATAGCTATGGAAATTTCTATATCGATGATAATGTGGGTGATAATAATTTTAAAATCTCCTACGGTAACATTAAGGCAGAAAAATGCCAAGGTAAAACAGTTCTTAAGTTAAGCTATGGTAATGGTGAAGTAGGAGGTCTGGGTGAAAGTCAGTTAGAAATAAATTACTCTAATATTACCTTGGGCGATATTAAAAAAACTACCATCGAAAATAATTACTCTAATATAAATGCAGAAAATATTAACTCCGTAAGTATCGAAAATAGGTATGGTAATTTAAAAACAAAGTCTGTTAATAGTATAAAAGGGTCTTCTAAGTATGGTAATGTAACCATTAGTAAATTATATAAAGAAATTGATTTTAATGGTGGTATTAAAGTAAATTGGATATCTAAAAACTTTGAAAAAATACGGATTGAAGCTAAGTATGGAGCTATTGATCTAAACTTTGAAAAAGGTTTTGGCGCTTTTATTACTGCTGAAATGCACTATTGTACACTTCGTATGGGCGACATACCTTTTGATTACTCTCATATTAGAGAGAAAGCACAGCAAAGCTATTATAAAGGAATCGTTGGAGATAAGTCTGCGGCTGCTAATAGAACAATAACCATAACATCGGCCTATGGTAATGCAAAGCTAAGGTTCGCAGATTAGCCTGCCTTAGGATGCGCTATCAACGAGCTTGCCATCTGCACAGGTGAGTACACGGTATGGATTGGCTTCTAATAATTTAAAATCGTGTGTTGCCATTAAAATGGCTGTGCCACTTTTGTTTATTTGTTTAAATAAATCAAATATGCCTTGAGATACTTCTGGGTCTAAATTACCTGTAGGTTCATCGGCTAATAGTATGGAAGGTTCATTAATGAGTGACCTTGCTATAACAACTCGTTGCTGCTCTCCTCCAGATAGTTGATAAGGAAATTTTGAACTAATAGCACCTAGACCCACTTGCATTAATATTTCAGCTGTCTTTTTCTTTATTTTAGTCCTGTCTTTCCAGCCGGTGGCTTTCATAACAAACTCTAAATTTTCGGCAACGGATCGGTCATTAAATAATTCAAAATCTTGAAATATGATTCCGAGTTTTCTTCTCAAATAGGGAACATCCTTAGATTTGATGTTTTTGAGACTATATCCCGCAATATTTACATCACCTAGGCGCAGAGGTATATCGGCATAGAGTGTTTTTAATAAGGATGATTTTCCGCTTCCCGTTTTGCCTACTAGGTAAACAAGTTCACCTTTATTAATATTAAAGTTAATATTACCTAGTATCGTTTCATTCTCTTGAAAAATGCTGGTGTCTGAAACGGAAACAATGGGTTCTGACGAAAAAGTCATTAAGTGTTCAATTTGGTAAGTTTGCCAAAAGGTAATTCATTTATCAGAGTTTGCAAATATTCTTCGTGATCTTCTAACTTATATTTTTCAAGATCTCTCAACGGTCGGTCAGCTCGAAAATATCCAATTAAAATAAAATCATTATCTCGTAACTGGATGTAATCAGGTATTTTGGCCTTTCCTTTTATCTTGATTATGTACATAAGTACTATAAACCTTTAAGCCTGCGATTTTTTATAATCTTCTAAAAACGTTTTTAAACCACTATCAGTTAAAGGGTGTTTTAATAGACCAGTAATTACCTTTAGTGGGCAAGTTGCTACGTGAGCGCCTATTTCTGCGCATTGTATTAGGTGCATTGTGTGGCGAACTGAAGCTGCAAGAACTTGCGTTTCAAACCCGTAGTTATCATAAATATGAACGATTTGTTCTATTAATTCAGTGCCATCTTGGCTAACATCATCAAGTCTACCGATAAAAGGAGATACATAAGTAGCTCCTGCTTTTGCAGCTAAAATAGCCTGTCCTGCAGAAAAAACAAGTGTGCAGTTAGTTCTAATTCCTTTATCAGAAAAATACTTAATTGCTTTTATGCCCTCTTTTATGATTGGCACTTTAACTACAATTTTGTGGCTTAAGGCAGCTAATGCTTCACCTTCTCTTATCATTCCATCAAAATCAGTAGCTATAACTTCTGCACTTACGTTATCATCTACAATGTTACAAATTGCTTGGTAGTGTGCTGTAATATTTTTTTCTCCTTTAATTCCCTCTTTCGCCATTAGCGAAGGATTTGTAGTTACTCCATCTAAAATGCCAAGATTGTAGGCTTCTTGAATATCACTTAAATTGGCTGTGTCAATAAAGAATTTCACGTTTGAATGAGTTTAGTAATAAAGAAATAAAAAAAGGCAAATCAAGTATCGCACTGCTACAACCGCCTACCCTTGCTTCCTTCCGGACCTGGGGGAGTTCGACAGGAGCTAGTCGTACTGATTTGCCGGTGCAAAGTTAGATTGTTTTTGGAAACTTCTAATAATTATGAAAACTATTTTCCTGTTTCTGCCAGATATAAATTAAATTCGAGGGGACTTGAGGCAATAAACTCATCAAAATCTAATTCTTCGTAAATTGAATCATCAAATTCTCTGCTAGTTTTGGAGATTTCTCCAGTTTCAGAAATAAGAAGTTCTAAACCCTCAAAGGAAGTAGGGTTTATTCTAACTATGATTTTGTTAGCTTCAAATTCTTTTTTGAAATATTGGTAGATCGTTGCCAATATTGATAGGGTGTAGTGATTGGTTCTATGCTAAAATGGCGCACAGAATTAAATGATGTAGATTGTGAAAACTTAAGCTAATAGCCTTTGGGTCAGACTTGGACTACCAGCTTTTTACTATAAATTTTCTTGTGCTAACTCAGTAGGAGCTTCTTGTCCGTTTTCTAAAGAGTAAGTAGGGCACGTGTAAGAGGTGCAAGATCCAAAAATTGCAGCAGTAGCTACAAAAGAGATTAAAATAACAAGCTTTTTCATGTGTTTGGGTTTATTTATACTTCAAAGGTAGAGCATGTTTAGCAATTTTTAATAGTTACTTATGCTCATTTTAATATACAGTAAACTCTTAGTTGCATCTAAGTGTTTATACGTAGTAAATAAGAAAAGGAACCACTTCAGCAAAGAAATAGTTCCTTTTTATAATTCTAATCCTTTATTCGTAGCTTTTAAGCTCTAATGGCATTTCTACTAAATCACCATATTCTTCACCAGCTTCTTCCATATCTTCATCTTCTTCTTGGTAATGCCACTCGATAGAAATGTCATTGCCTTCGTCAAAAATTTCTTCTAATTTAAAGAGGATGTCTAAAATTAGCTTTGAGGATGCCGTATTAAAATAAACTAAATTAAATATAACTACGGTTTTTGGGTTAGGAGAGGAGGCGTATCCTTCAAGCCAATCCATTACTGGTCCATAAAATGTGGTTACATCTTCTGGTAATGATTTGCCAGAAAATTCAAAGTTGTTGTTTGAAGGGTCTAATACAACTTTTGGGGTGTCGTCTGTTGCTTCAATTATTAATGCTTCCATTTTATTTTTAGTTAATATAGGTTTTCATTATAAAAAACGATGCAATATCGTTAATTTTTCTAAAGTGAAATTCTATTTTATTACCTGTTTTCTTTACGATGTCAATAAATCCTAATCCTGCACCACCTTTTTCAGAAATTCTACTTTCCAAAATTTTCTTTTT
>CAZDQR010000087.1:0-11136 GCA_964507315.1 uncultured Roseivirgaceae bacterium | reverse complement strand
ATATGGCCATTAAATTCTTAAAACATTGGGGATGTGAAGTAATTGCATTTAGCTCAAATCCTAATAAGAAGGAGGCCATTTTAAATATGGGTGCAAGTCAGGTGATTAATTCAACTTCATCTGAAGAATTAGAAAGTATCACAGGAAAACTAAATTTTGTTTTAAATACCACTAATGTATCATTAGATTGGAATTCATACTTAACCACTTTAGCCCCAAAAGGAAAATTACACACGGTAGGAGCGGTTTTGGAACCAATGGAAATTCCTGCATTTAGTTTAATTATGGGAGAAAAAACTGTAGGAGGAAGTCCGATAGGTAGCCCTGCATTAACTAAAACTATGCTTGATTTTTGTGTAAGACACAATATCTACCCAGATGTTGAGGAATTTCCAATGTCCAAGATAAATGAAGCAATTGAACACCTAGAAAATGGAAAAGCTAGATTCAGGATAGTATTGAAAAACTAATAAATGAAAAATTTTCCTAATGCGTTTGTAATAATTTTAGCTGCGATAGCTTTTTCGTGGATACTTACTTTCCTAATTCCTAAAGGATACTACCAACGAGAACTTGATACAGCAACTGAACGAACTACTGTTATACCTAACTCCTATCAACAAAAAGAAGCACCTCACCTCTCAGCCTTTGATCTTCTTCTTGCTATACCCAAGGGCATTGCAGGGCGAGCGGATCTAATTGTATTAATCCTCTTACTTGGAGGCTGCTTTTATTTAATTGAGCAGACAGGAGCACTCAATCAAGGCTTAAATCAATTAATAGTCTTATTAGAGGGCAAGGAATCAATTGCCTTGATATTTCTTTCAACCTTATTCTTGACGGCAGGGTTTACAATTGCCTTACAAGAAGAAATCATTGCATTGACGCCTATCCTATTATTATTTGGAAGAAGATTAGGCTATAACACAGCCACAACAATCTATGCCAGTTTCGGATCAGCAATTGTGGGAGCCGCCTTTAGTCCTATTAACCCTTTTGGAGTAATTATTGCGCAAAAAGAAGCAGAAATAGAACTACTTTCAGGGTCATCGTTTAGAATAATTATTCTTTGCATTGCGGCAATAATTTGGGCCATTTACATTATTCAATATGCTAAAACCCACAGAGTTGACAAATCAATTGAAACATTTGTTGTTGAAAAGCTAACCATTAGAAACAAAGTGATCTTAATATTGCTTGCTCTCACATTAGGAGTGGTTACTTATGGACTGATAGCGTTATCTTGGGGATTTAACGAAATGTCGGCTTGCTTTTTTGCCTTAGGCATTCTTTGTGGTCTCATTGCAAATTTTGGAATAAATAAGACGACTGAAATTTATGTAGCCGGTTTTAAAGAGATGATTTTTGCCTGTATCATCATTGGCCTTGCCAACAGCATTTCGATAATTTTGAGTGAAGGACAAATTATGGATACAATTGTTTATGGACTCTTTGGCCCTTTAAAAGACCTCCCTTTATCTGTATCAGCAGTACTTATGATGGTGTCTCATTCCATTCTCCATTTTCCTATCTCTAGTTACTCCGGCCAAGCCATTCTAACGATGCCCATTCTAGCTCCTCTAGCCGATTTAATTGGGCTTTCGAGGCAAGTAGGTGTACTTGCCTATCAGTACGGAGCCATTATGATGGATGTGATAATACCCACTAACGGTGGATTAATGGCCATACTAGCAATCGGTGGTATCAAGTATAATAACTGGATAAAATTTATTATTAAACCAACTTTATTAATGTTAGCAATTGGAGCACTGGCAATATTAATAGCTGTGCAAATTGGATATAACTAAAACAGTACACAATCATGAAAAAACTAAAACCACAATTATGAAAAACTACTTACTAACTACCCTGCTTAGCCTCTTTATAATTGGTTGCACCCCCAAACAAGAAGTATCAACCTCTCCAGAAAAAAGTAGTTACTTCGATTATTCTAACAGTGACGACCAAATTACGGGAGGCGTTAAAATGATTCCCATCAAAACGCCAAACGGGACTTTTAAAGTCTATACAAAACGTATGGGCAACAATCCTAAAATTCGCGTATTGCTACTACATGGTGGCCCTGGAGGTACTCACGAAGAATTTGGAAATTTTGACGGCTACCTTCCAAATGAAGAAATTGAATATATTTATTATGATCAACTTGAATCTTTTTACAGCGATAAACCCAACGATTCTACACTTTGGACTACCGAACATTTTGTAGAAGAAGTTGAGCAAGTAAGAAAAGCTTTAAACTTAACCAGTGATAATTTTTATCTTCTTGGGCAATCTTGGGGAGGAATGTTGGCAATGGAATACGCCTTAAAATATCAGGATAATTTAAAAGGACTCATCATTTCTAATATGATGGCAAGCGCACCAGAATATACCAAATATGCCAATGAGGTTTTAGGGCCACAGATGCCTCCAGAGATTCTAAAAGAAATTATGGATATGGAAGCGAATAATGATTTTGACAACCCAAGATACAGCGAGCTTTTAATGGATTATTATTATACAGAGCATATTTTAAGAAGCCCTAAAGACAAATGGCCAAACTCAATAAACCTACTTTTCGAACACCTAAATCCGAATATTTATATTTATATGCAAGGGCATAGTGAGTTTGGAATGACAGGAAATGCATCCTTAAAAAATTGGGATGTGTCTAATAGACTCAAAGAAATTAAAACACCCACTTTAATGCTTGGTGGCAAATACGATACGATGGATCCAAAATATATGGAATGGATGGCTGCCGAGGTACAAAACGGACGAAGCGTAACTACAAACGGAAGTCATTTATCACAATATGACGACCCAGTAACTTACTTCTCTGAATTGATATCTTTTATTAAAGATGTAGATTCTGGAGAATTTGAACGAACAAAAAACCATTAATAAAACGATCATCAATCAACTTCTCCCTCCTCAGAGTTACTCAAAGAGGCTGACTAGCGGTAAGGCCGGAACTTCTGTGCCATATTTGGATACTATCAAATAGCTGAAGAGCTCCTTGCAGGTGACTATGAGCAAGAACAAAGGTAAATGCAGACTAAATAATGGCCAATTTATTACATCTTAAAAAAAATCTCCTAGAGGGTCGATTATATAAATAATAACCACCATATTTGCGCATTAATAAAATATAATTATGAATAACGGAACAGTAAAATTTTTCAACGATGCCAAGGGTTTTGGATTTATCACTCCTGAAGACGGAAGTAAAGATGTATTTGTACATGTAAATGGTTTGTCTGAAGAAATTAGAGAAGGAGACAAAGTTTCTTACGATGTTGAAGAAGGTCAAAAAGGATTGAATGCAGTAAACGTTAAAGTTTCTTAATAAGAATAACTTTAATTTATTTGCACCTGAAAAGCATATCATATTTGATATGCTTTTTTTTTTGTTCTAGTCTTAACTATTCAACTACTCCATACAATCTCTTGCATGGGTGTTTCGCAGTTCTGCATAAAAGCTTAGTTCGCACTATCTAATCCATCCTCTTCCCTACCACAAGTGTCAGCTTGTGCATTACTTACTCGGATGAGCATAAACTGATTTTGCAATCGGATACTTGCGAAATTTAAGCAATACTCCCCCTATTCCGTTCGGTAACAAAATCATCCCCTTCGGACAATAAAACAAGGAGTTCGTCCTAAGAGCTCCAAATTTGATAGTCATAATAAGTAGTTTAGTTCCATAATCGATGTTTAACCACAGTTGATATTAAAACCAAATCATTTATTATGGAAACAAGTACAGAAAAACAAGTAAGCCCAGCTGCCATCATACAGGTAGGCATGGGCTTTTGGGCTTCAAAAACATTATTAACTGCTGTTAATATGGGAGTGTTTACTCATTTAGCCCAAGGTGCATTATCAGGGGATGCCCTAAAAGCCAAACTTAACCTACACCAAAGAGGCCTGTATGATTTTTTAGATACATTGGTTGCCCTCGGCTTTTTAAACCGTTCAGGTTTATTGGAAGATGCCCTATACAGTACAACAGAAGAAACAAGTTTGTTCTTAGACCGCAATAAACCAAGCTACGTTGGAGGAATTCTGGAGATGTCTAATAACAGGCTTTATAAATTTTGGGGTGACCTTGAAGAAGGACTTAAAACTGGTGAGCCTCAAAACGAGGTTAAAACTGGAGATAAACCGCTATTTGAAGAAATATACTCAGACGAAGCTAAAACAAAAGAATTTTTGGCTGCAATGGGAGGAATTCAAATGGGTAATTTTATGACGCTTGCCAACCAATTCGATTTTTTTGGTTATGAAACATTTTGTGATATTGGAGGAGCTGGAGGTTATTTATCGGCTCAAGTAGCGATGAATAACCCAGGAATTAAATGTCAATCGTTTGATTTACCAATGGTTACTCCTGTGGCCAATGAAAACCTAAACATGATGGGTGTGGCTGATCGAGTAACAGCCGTATCTGGCGATTTCTTTAAGGATGATTTTCCAAAATCAGATGTTATTGCAATGGGAAATGTACTACATGATTGGGGTACAGATGATAAAAAAATGCTTATTAAAAAAGCCTATGATGCTCTGCCTACAGGAGGAGTTTTAATCGTTATTGAAAATATTATTGATGACAACCGAAGCCAAAATGCATTTGGATTAATGATGTCGCTTAATATGCTTATTGAAACTCCTGAAGGCTATGATTTTACCTTGGCCGATTTTACAAGTTGGGCCAAAGAAGCAGGGTTTACTGAAATCACTTCGATGCCATTAACAGGCCCCACAAGTGCTGCCATTGCAGTAAAATAATAAATCATCAAAAGATTTTTGTAGTTGGTTGAAGAAGAAGGGGTTGGCAATAGTCAACCCCTTTCTATATTTGTAGGATGGTTTCCCTAAAACGGGAGATAACAATTTAACGCCTCGAATGAGACGCTCGAACCAATTATAAGATTAAGAAGTAACCTTCCTAATCTTATGCTTATAAACAAAATACCCCATGTTACCAATCAACAAACCAATAGCAATGGTATTGGGTGCGTTTAGCATAGTTAAGCCTGCAATAAACAGCCCCATTAGCACACCATAAATCACTTGTTCTTTCGTGTTAGTTGGAGATGTTTTAGGCTCAATAATAACCGCTGCTCCAACAAACATTATGATGATAAGGTATGAAAATATATCTTGTGTAAAGGCTCCCATAAGAAAGCCCATAATGAGCGAAGTAGCAATATAACTGATAGCCAAAGGATGCCTTTTTACCCTTGCTACGTTAAAAATAAGAGCCAAAGTAATTGGCAATAGCGAAAGAGGAACAGCCATCCCTCCTATTGGAAAGCGTATATCAATACCCGTAAAATCCATTGGCGGCACACCTAAGAAATCAACCAATAAAGAGAGTAACGTGATTACACCTATAGTAAAAATAACAGGGTTAAATATATTCTTACCCTTATACTTTACAAAGAACTTAGCCACGTATAAAAGTAGGATCACCATCACCCCTCTCACAGGTTCAGGATCAGCATGCGAAAGCATTAAAATGATTAAAAACGTGCTAATTAATGAATGTAGGTACTTCTTGTCTTTATCAAATAATTTACTAAAAATTAAATGCAATACGGAAGAAATAAAAATGAGACCAACCCCCAGTTTAGTAAAATGAAGACCTTCCTCAAATCCACTTATAATAAATACATTTATAATTTTTAGCACTGTTAACATTGCTAAAAACACTAAAAAGTGATGGTAGGTAGTCAGTTTCTTAAATCGAGTTTTAATTTTATTCATAGCGGTTCTTCTATAGGTTTATTTTGTTTCGTGTTGCTATTTGATTGAAAAACACCCTCTTTATCTCTATTACAGGATTACAAGGGTGTTATTCAATTGATTTATAACAGATATTATTAGCTAATTTTCAATTCACATTTGCCCGCATTTCTCTTTATCTCCGTTAATGATGGCGTCAAATTGTTCTTGGGTGATAAATTGAGGTGTATAAGTTACTCCCAAATCACTTAGTCGAGAGACAAACGCTCTCATATGGTTACGAGAACCGCAATTAAGAAAATTATAGGCTTCTATAATTTTTTCATCTTGGGTCTCTATAATAAATAAATCTAAGTCTCTAATATCTACGTCTTCAATTGTTGCGCCTACCAATAAAACATCTATTTCTGATATACTCCCTTGCACCATTAAATCATTATAAAGCTGTTGAAGGAGCTCATTTGCAAATTCTCCATTATCAGATAAGGCAGGATCCTCGGCACCATAAAGCACCAACAAGTCAAGCATATTATCCATATGGCGCTGTTCGCTGTTCGAGATACTATTAAACACTTGATTATCGTACATTTCAAATAATGATATATATACATCGCGAGCGAGCTTCTCTTCTTCTCGCATAAACTTTAACCCTTCTAAATCAGAGTCAGATATTTCGGTGAATGGTGTTGGATCAATTGCTTCGTTATCGCATCCGCTAAACGTGAGTAGTAATGCAATAGCTCCTAAAGAAATGAATGTTAAAAATTTTAATGTTAAAAAATATATAGTCTTTAGACTAAGTTGAAGATCAATGGTTTAATCGATTATTGCTTCTTTTTATCGAATAGTCTGGCTAACGACACTCTTACTCCTATATTTTCAATACCTAAATTGGGCTCTTCAAAACCTGCATTCGAAATATGCCTTATGCCTACCGTAAACCCCAGTTGCCAAGTATTGATTTTCCTTTTATAAGCAATGTTAAAATGATCAGAAAAAATAAAACCCGAAGCTTGCCGATCTATTATAGCAGTAATATAATGTGGGCCAGAACCAAGGTTGATGCTTAATATTGAATTGGACCCAACTTGGAACCCAAATGCAAATATAAAATTGAGGCCAAACTCATATTCCATTCCATCTTGATAAGGAACAAAGCCTACTTGTGGTGTTAAATCAAGTGCTATGTTAAATATACCTTTGGTTTGATAAAACGGTAAATGAACGGCTCCTCCTATAATTATCGGTTGGTATTGCACTCCTTCCTCTAATTCATACATAGCAATGCCTGTAGAAATAAACCCTCCAATCGATTTTAGATTTATAAATTTAGTGTCCTCTTGAGCAACTAGGTTTGAGTAAGTGAAAATCATCAAAAGAGCTAAAACCTGAAGTTTGGAATTGGCAATATGGTGAACAGAATTACTCATTCTACATATAAATAACCTTTATTTCAATGGTTAGATCTGCATTTAATTCAAAGCTGGCTCTTTCGTAATTAGGCCTATTGGTTGGCCCTAATGATTGATAATTGGAAAACCCTAAGCCTTCTTTGGGAAGAATAAACCCTCTATCAATTTTTCCATTTTTGTTTTCATCGTGTAAAATATTTACTACATAAGTTCCCTTAGCCAGGTTATTAAATGTTATCACAGCTGAGCCATCACTAATGCTTGATGTTTCCATTTTATAATACTTTTCATAATGCTGATCAGGTATCGACCCATCCTTATTATATAAAGCAAATTGCACCACTCCTTCAGAATTTTGTAACTTATTTACCTTTACAGTAAGGGAGTATGTTTCTATTGGATTGATGGTAACACCTCCAAATAAAAGTGTTGATATATATAAAATTACTATGCTCATTATTCTATTTGTTTTAAAAGATGGAGTCGAGAAGGGGTTCTCGACTCCAAACAACCTAACCTAACTAACTATTTTTAATCATTCCTGGTTAGGAATGATGCAGTGAGTTATTTTAATTCAAAATGATCAAAAAACTCATTCAGGTGCTTTTCAAGTCCATCTACATTTTTTCTAGTTTCATAAATATCTCCTCCCGTTTTTATAACTCCTACATTGGCTAACATAGGCGCAAGTACAATATGCAGCTGATCATGATCAGGCCCTTTCATGCTGCATTTTGCAATAATTTCTTTTGTAATTAAACCCAACTCTTTGCCTAAGTCATTATACTCTTCTTTGGTTGCATCTGAGTGTACTGTACTAAAATTTGTCATGGCCAATCGCATTGCTTTCATCCCATCATAAGTGGGCACATCAGCAGCCCATTTAGCTCCGTTGTTTAAGGATAATTTAGGCTCAGCCTTCTTTTTATCTTGGGTGTGAGCAACCTCTCCTTTCTGCGTTTCATGTTTTTTCTCTGCCGTTCCACCACAAGAAATCAAGATGATTGAAAGCGTAATCCCAGTTAAAATTTTGTAAATTTTCATAGTATTTATTTTTGGTTTAAAAGTTATATTTTATTCGAGCATAGACCATATCATTATCATCATATTGGCCAAAAGTGCCTTTTGTTCCTGTAAAAATATTGGCACCAAATTCTAAGCTAACTGCATCCATTGGGTAATAAAACCCTCTAATTCGAATAAGTGCATCGTTATTATTAAAACCATAATACGAGAACCATTCTAAGCGCACTGTTTCTCTAAACATCGATTTGCTTATCAATAAAGTAGCAAGGTTATCCACTTCTTCGTCTTTCATCTCTGGGTTATAATCCAATATTACACGTTGTATAAACTGTGTACTCAATTTCCAATCGCCAATGGATTTATCAAGACCTACCACATAATTAATAAAGTTTTTTTGCACTAAAAAATCGGTAGATGTAGGATCTGTAGTTTGGTAATGTTTATCAAAATAATAAGCTCCTTCTCCCCTTAACACAAAGCCTTCTAATTGGGTATTAAAACTCATACCTGCCAAAGCCAACCTATGGTGCTCTGGTTTTATGAGCAGCCCTGGTGCGGAAGGATCTGGTGGTACTATTGGGGTTACGTGCATCGTTGGTGCATCGTCCCACGTATAGGCACCCATTAGTTGAATATCAGCCCAAGATTTGCTTATACTATATTTCAAAAACACTTCGCTGCTCTCTAAATTAAAGGCCACTTCCCTATTCGAATTATCGAATGTGGGTGGAGCTGGAAAATCTATTTTAGGTTCCCATATCCCTGCAGGGAAAACACTTGGGGTAAAAGAAGGAATCCAAACAAACTCAAAACTGTGATCATAGCTTGGATAATAATTAATTTTAGCTGCACTCACTCCAATTCTTATTTCACTAAAATCTCGGAGTAAAAAATCGGTTAAATCTAATGGAGAAACAATATCTGTAATAAATACGCCATCTGCCTGGCCCCAAACTATTTGCTGTTTACCTACTCTAAAATCAAATTTATCAAGGTAGATGTCTACATAAGCCTCCCTTAAGCTAAACTCATCCTCCTTATTAGGGTATTGAAAATAATACGGGTTTGCATATAAGGCGAACTTATCCGACTGCAATCTAAATTCTAAGTTTAACGTATTTTGGATAATACTGTATTCATTTGGTGGTTTAATTAAAACCCCTGTATAGTTTCTTACAAAGCCATTAATTTCCAGCTTTGGTTCATCGTCTGTCTGGGCAAAGCCAAATTGGCTCCATAGCAAAGCTGCTCCCAATATATATATTGCTCTAATTTTCATTTCTATTTCTTACATAAGTAATTAACAAAATAACACTCCAAATAAGTATCCGGAAAGTCATAGCCTGAAGGCTATCAGCTGCTACCGTATCGGTAAAAGCAGTGAGTAAAATGGTTAAAACCAGTAAATGGCTTATTAATATGGCGGCTGGCATTTTATAATCAGCTTGCTTCCATAATTTAAAAGCAACAAACAAAGAGGCAACACCTAGTACCACGTTATATATTACCAACCACTCTAATACTTGATAATTTGGCGTAGTTATTTTTAATAACACACTGCTTCCTGCAATCACTGATAAACCACCAATCAGTGTTGCTAAAAATGCGGATACTATTCTACCTAGGTTTGCCATCTCTGTTTTTGTTTTTTTGTACCGCAATTGCGAAGGAGGTACGACTGCAGCAATCTTTATTTTATGAGCAGATTGCTTCACTTCTTTCGCAATGACGTATTTTTTTTACAATCCTCTCATCATAGCCCTTTGTGTGAATTTTTCATCACCAAGGCCTTTTTCTAATTGAATATTAGAAAGTTTAATTACTGTTTTATGATCTCGCTGCACATTTCTCATATCTTGTGTAATGATCGTCCAATAGCCATCAATTTGCTTAAATTCAGGGATGGTGAGTATTTTTAATAGCTCTTCATCCTCATCATAAAACTCAATTTTAAGCGGAATCCACTTGTCTTTAATTACCCAAGCCACTCGTTTAGTATACTGCCCTTCTTCTTTAGGTGTACTTTCAATCACATAGCACTGCTCTCCGTTTAATGTTTCAGATTTAAGAATCTTGTGCACGTCCTTTTTAGGGTTGCGCTTTTCCATATCCTCATAGGTAAAATCCGATCCCATAAAGTAATCATCTTTACTGCCACCAGATATTCTCTTTACTTTCTTTAATGCAGGTAAGTACAACCATTGGTCATCGTCACGATCATCATCATAACTATAATTTAAGAATGAAGTGTTTTTAACATCGGCCGGAGCCTTAAAGAACATTACCTTCTTTTCAACTTCCTCATAATCTTTTAAAAATTGGTGTAAATAGCGAACACGTTCTTTTCCTTTTGAGTTGATGAGTGTCATTGTCATATCCGACTCACCGTCTGTTGGAGATGCTCTATTATACACTTCCCAGGCTATTTCTTCTCCTGTTTGCCCTTTTACCGAGCTTGGCAATACAGTGGCCAATAAGCTAATGCCAAGTGCCACTGAAATTAATTTTAAATTTTTCATTTTAATATTTTTTAATTGTTATTAATCTTACTTTTTCTTTTTATCAAAGTATATATTACTCATATACAGCACGATAAACATTATGGTAATGGTACCAACAAAGCTGGTAAACATATTAAGTGATACGATTGCTCCTAATGCTTGATTAGGCAAAAATTCTGATACAAGCAATACTAAGAATCCTGCGATTACCACAATGGCGTTAAATGATATGGCTCTGCCAGAGTGCGCCATTGTTTTGATTATGGTAAGTTCCTTATCACCGGTTTCGAGTGCATTTATTTTGTACCTATCTATAAAGTGAACTGCATAATCGATACCTATACCAATCGCAATACTGGAAATTAATGCTGTTGTAGTTTCTAATGGAATATTTAATAAACCAAGTACACCAAAGGAGATTACTGCTGTAATCATAATTGGGATAG
>CAZDQR010000086.1:7876-11338 GCA_964507315.1 uncultured Roseivirgaceae bacterium | reverse complement strand
TAACGTTATATGAAGAAACAAATTAAAGAGTATTGGCCCTTATTGGTGCCAGCTGTAGTCATTGTTTTTGCTTCCATATTTTGGCTCAAAAACACCATTTCGCCTGCCCAACATTTAACCGTTGGTATGGTAGAGGCTGAGTATGTAGATGTAGCCTCCGAAATTCCAGGAAGGTTAATGAGTAGGAGTTTTGCACTTGGCGATACAGTAGCTAGGGGCCAGGTGCTGGCTAGAATGAAACCCAAGGAGGTAGATGCCCTTACTGGGCAAAGCAAAGCCGCTGTGGATGCTGCCGAAGCACAATTAAAGATTTTAAAAGATGGCAGCAGAGCCGAGGAAAAGACTGCAGCCAAAAATGTGTATCTCATTGCTCAAGATCAGTTTGTTCTTGCAAAAAAAACGTGGGAACGTATGGATGCCCTGTATAAAGATTCAGTAATTGCTGGGGAAGAGCATGATTTAGCAGAGTTTAAATACAAAGCAGCTAAAAAGGAAATGTATGCAACTAAAGCCCGCTATGATTTGCTTTTACATGGTGCCAGACCCGAAGCCATTAAAGCAGCCGAAGCGTTGGTAGAGCAAGCAAAAAGTGCACATTCATTCACTTCATCCCTAGGAGAAAATCTTGAAATTATTGCTCCTTGCGATGGCATTATTAGCTCCGTGGGCATTGATGAAGGGGAAGTTGTTATGATGGGTTATCCGCTAGCTACTGTTCAAAAGAAAGAAACATTACACGTGGTACTTCAGGTAAAACAAGATTTGTTATTGGATATTAAATTAGGAGCCATCTTAGAAGGAACTGTTCCTGGCGTAACAGAAAAGGATGAGTTTGTAAAATTCAAAATCACCCATCTCAATGTTATGCTCGATTATGCCGATTGGACCCCCACCAACCAACGTGGAAGCTTCGATTTAAAAACCTTCGAAATACACCTGGAGCCTGAAGAAGAATTGGAAGGATTATTACCCGGAATGACCGTTGGCTTTAAGCTGTAGTTGGTATGAAAGCGATTTGGAAAATCACTCTTCGTGAGTTTAAAATTATTGCTTCCAAGCGCTCATACTTTATTATTCTGCTGGTTTTTCCGCCCATCTTATTTTTACTCTATTCTTTTATTTACAATTCGCAAGGCTTAAAAAATATACCAATAGCCGTTTGGGATGAAGACAAAACGGAGCTTTCTCGATTTTTAATAAGGCAGTATCAATCGAGCCCGATGGTTACGATTGTAGCTAGCCTAAACTCAGCCACTGATATAGAAAATTTAGCGAGAAAGAATGAGATTCACGGAGCGGTACACATTCCTAAAAACTTTGAAACTAACTTGAAATCGTTCAATGGGAGCACGGTAACTTTTTATAGGAATACCTCTAATCTTATTTTTGGTTCGATGCTCTATAAAGCCTTTGCTCAGGTTACCCTCACCATTAATGCTGGCATTCTTTTAGAACGATTTAAAGCAACGGGTGTTGAGCCTGAAACAGCAATGAATTTGGCTAACCCCATTCGGGTACACGTAAACTCCTTATACAACCCAACTTATAATTACCAAAATTATTTAGTGCCAGGTTTAATGACGGTTGGTTTCCAAATGATGCTGATTATGATTGCGGTTTTAATCATAAATAGTGAATGGGAGAATAATACGTATAATGAATTATTACAAATGAGTAAGGGTTCTACAATTACATTATTAATGGGTAAAACGCTGCCTCATTTTATCATAGGACTTATTAATGTAGTGTTAATGTTTGGGGTATTTTATGCGGTATTTAACATTCCTATAAATGCAGATGTAGTGCCTTTGGTTGTCTTGTTTTCATTATTGATTTTAGCCTGTTTGGCCATTGGTATAATGGTATCTGTCATTTTTAAGGAAGCGTTAATGGCTTCCGATTTGGCTTTGTTTTATACGTCTCCGGCATTTGTTTTTAGCGGGTTCACATTCCCTAAATGGGCAATGCCTTGGTACGATCAGTTTTATGCTAGCTTAATGCCATATACACCTTTCTTAATGGGTTTCTTCAAGGTCTACCAAATGGATGCTGGGTGGAATAGCTTGCTTCCAAACCTCATCCACTTAGGTTGGTTTATTCTAATTCCATATTCAATAGCGTTTGCAGTTTTAAAAATAAAGAATACGAAAATTTTAAAACTTCAAAATGAGCACTAAAAACACGTTAATCAAGCTAATGTTGAGGGAAGCCTCCCGAGTCGCTAAAGACCACACTCTAATTTTGTCTTTGTTGTTTGCTCCCATTTTCTATGCTTTTTTTTACGGAAGTATTTACATTAATAAAACCGAGAAAGAAGTCCCTATCATTATTGTTGATAATGATCATTCTGATGCAAGCAGAACTTTCATTCGAATGATTAATGAATCTCAAATTGTGGAAGTGGCCATTGTAACAGAGGATATAAATGAAGCCAAATCGCAGTTTTTGCACACCAAGGTGCAAGGCATTATACATATTCCTAAAAACTTTGAAGCTGATTTAAAAGGTATTAAAGGCACTGATGTAAAAATGTTTTTAAACACTTCTCGCTTTTTGCCTTCCAACGATATAAACCAAACAGTGCACGAAATAGCGCTGATTATTGGTGCTGGTGTGCGGCTAAAATATTATCAAATGCACGGTAGTAATAGCACTCAAAGTTTAGATCGAGCCATGCCAATTTCTATTGATGACCATACCTTATTTGTGCTTCCATCTACCTATGGAGGGTTTTTGTTGCCAGGTCTTTTATTACTCATTCTGCAACAAACATTTTTAATCGGAATGACTGAGAGTATTGCTCGTGAACGCGAGCAAAAAACGGTTGGTGATTGGCTCAAGCAAAGTGGAGGTAATCTATGGAAATCAATTTGGGGAAAATCTCTTTTCTTCTTGATTTTGTATGCGGCTTATTCCTTGTTTTTTCATGTGGTAAATTACCATGTACTTGATTTACCTATCAATGGAAGCATTAGTTTGTTGGTGGTTTTACTCACTTTGTTCTTTTTAGTGTTGGCTCTGTTTGGCACATTTTTCGGAACTCTATTTTCTAAAGAAATTTGGGCCTTACAGTTCTTTGCCTTTAGTTCTTATCCAATCTTTTTGGCTTCCGGTTACAGCTGGCCATTATTTACACTCAACCCAGTAATTCAAGCATTTGCTTTTATTTTGCCAACTACACCTGTATTAGAAGCCTATATTGGCATTGTGTATAAAAATGCATCCATAATCGATATTCAATATAACTTAGCCCACCTTTTGTTATTAGGTGTTTGCTACGGAGGATTAGCTTGGTGGCGGATGAAGAAACTATCAACATTGGAAATGAGTACCCCATCAAATGAAAATTAATATGTTACCGATAGAAACGCTATTAGATAAACTTATCTCCTTGGAACAGGATTCTAAATTATTAGAACCTCAAGGAAAGCAGATGGAAAACCTCACAACAGAGATTGTTAA
>CAZDQR010000086.1:0-7776 GCA_964507315.1 uncultured Roseivirgaceae bacterium | reverse complement strand
AATTATTAGAACCTCAAGGAAAGCAGATGGAAAACCTCACAACAGAGATTGTTAATTATGCGCATAATTATCTTAATAATGTTGGAGAAATTGACGCTTATAAAGGAGGAGAAGCAGGGGGAGGATTATTAGCTAGTAATCCTTTCAAAGAAGAGGGTAACGAATTATCTCATCTGCTTCAAATTATTCAACAAGATGTAGATGGGCCGGGTATCAATCCAGCTTCGGGGAAGCATTTGGGTTATGTGCCTGGGGGTGGTGTATATCCCACTGCTATGGCAGATTATTTGGCCGCAGTGGTTAATAAATATGCAGGTGTTTTTTATGCAGGGCCAGGAGCTGTGCAATTAGAGAACATGGTGATCCGTTGGATGGCTGATATGCTGGGAATGCCCAAAACAGCACTTGGAAATTTAACATCTGGGGGTTCTATAGCTAACTTAATTGCAGTAGTAACGGCTAGAGATGCTAAGGAAATATCTTCTATCAGGGTTCCCAAAGCGTGTATTTACCTTACTAAACAAGCGCATCATTCTGTGCAAAAGGCCATCCGCATTGCAGGCTTGGGCGAAGCCCAAATAAGAGAGGTTGAAATTGATGACCATTTTAAAATGGATGTAGCCGAGTTACAGAAGCAAGTAGAAGCCGATGTGGCCAACGGCTTCTTTCCCTTCTTGGTAATAGCCTCTGCTGGCACCACAGATACTGGGGCTATCGATCCCTTGGATACTATTGCTGCCATTTGTGCCAAGCACGATTTATGGTTTCATGTAGATGCAGCTTATGGAGGTTTCTTTAGGTTGGTGCCTTCTCAAAAAGCAAAATTCAAGGGAATAGAAGAGGCTGATTCTGTAACCATTGATCCCCATAAAGGATTATTTTTAGCCTATGGCTTAGGAGCCGTTATCATTAAGGATATTGAAGCCCTAAAAAAGAGCCATCACTACGAAGCCAATTATATGCAAGATGTTACGGAGCTTGTAGAAGAACCTTCTCCTGCTGATTTATCGCCCGAGCTTACCAAGCATTTTAGAGGCCTGCGTATGTGGCTTCCTTTACAATTATTTGGTGTAAAACCTTTTAGAAAATCTCTCGAAGAGAAAGTGTTGCTTACGCAATACTTCTATCAAAAAGTACAAGCTTTAGGGTTTGAAGTTGGCCCAGAACCAGACCTTTCTATTTGCATTTATAGGTTTACTAAAGGCGTAGAGGATCCAAATGAATTTAACCAGCAACTGATTAATTTAATTCAAGATGATGGAAGAGTCTATGTTTCTTCTACTACCATTAATGGTGTTTTTTGGTTACGAATAGCCATTCTGGTATTTAGAACTCATCTTGAAACAATAGACGAGTACTTAGAGATTTTAGAGGAGAAAAAAGACACACTGATAGGAATATAATTTATGCGAAAACTGCTTTTTATTATATCTTTTTTTGTTGGACTCATTTTCTTGTATGGTGTTTGGAGCAATTATGGCAAAGTTTCAAATACATCCGAATTACCAAAAAGTGAATCCCCTGCTTTAACCGTAATTGAAGTTGGCGAAAAAGGAAAGCAAGGTAACCTCCTAGGCATTCAACCCTTTATGGAACCGATGGATTATGCCACTGAAGAAAAGTTTTATCAAAAGCTTAATTCATATTTGGCTGAGGCTAAGGTTGCGGGTCTCCTCAATGCAAAATCTGTGGTGGTTTTTCCGGAGCACATAGGTACTTGGCTAGTGGCTGCCAACGAAAAAATGGAAGTTTATGAAACAGGAAGTTCTCAGGAAGCTTTGCAATTAACTGCGCTGTCTAATATTATTAAGTTTGCTTCCTCCTATTTACAAGCAGAGGCAGAGCATAAAGTAAATGCTGCTATCTTCTCTATGAAAGCAGATCAAACGGCAAAAATGTATAGTGCCGTATTTAAAAAACTGGCTATTCAATATATAATCACCATTGTGGCAGGTTCTATTTTCCTGCCATCCCCACACGTTGTTAATAATAATATTGAGGTTGGAGGAGGCCCTATTTATAATGCCTCATTTGTGTTTTTACCAAATGGATCCATTGCACCTCAAGTAATTAAAAAGCAATTTCCGATAAATGAAGAATTGGTTTTTTGCAAAGCAGATACAACAGAAGCACCCATAATTGAAAGTCCTCTAGGTAAATTAGGTGTAGTTATTTGCGCAGATTCTTGGTACCCAAATGTGTATGCAACTCTTTCGAAACAAGAAGCAGAAGTAATTGTCATTGCCTCTTTTTCTTCTCCCAATGGATTATGGAAAACAAAATGGAAAGGTTATAATGGAAGTGAAATGCCAGCTGATGTAAACGCTGAAGATGTAGATAAAATAACTGAAGGAGAAGCTTGGTTAAAATATAGTATGGGAGGTCGTGCACCAAAAATTTCCTCTATAAAACTAGGCATCAATGTATTTTTACGAGGAAATATTTGGGACTTAGGAGATGATGGTCATACTATAGTTTATAAAAATGGAAAGGTTTTTACATCTCCTTTTTATGATGGCCCGCAAATTACCGTTGTTTGGAAATAGTTTAAATACCACGACAGCTCTTCATTAAGAGCGATTTTGTGCTCATGTTTGAGTCTAATTCGCTATATTTAATACAGCAAATAATATGAACTGTAGTTAGGCGTTTAGCAGTTTTTTAACTAAAAAATAAGATCATGTTATTTACAATGAATTCACTCGGAGAAAAGGGTTGGGAAGATGCCAAAGGCTATTGTACTGGCACTAAAATGAAGGTTTTAAGGGAAGAAGCAGGAGCTAAAACAATTTTACTAAAGCTCCCTAAACATTTCCATATGGAGTCTCACACCCATATCAATGCAGAGCAACATTTTGTAGTTGAAGGAAATTATACCATCAATAATATTCCTTTTAATAAAGGATCATATCAATTGATTCCAGCTAATGAAGAACACGGAACTATTTTTTCAGAAGATGGCGCTACTATTTTAATTTCTTGGGATCCACAATAACTGACTAAGATTTTAGCTGGATTAAATTGCAAAGGCCTCATTTGTTGAGGGTAAAGAGCGTGTGCTCATCGCTTCATTTCAACTTTTACATTATACAGCATATGGTCGAGCGCTTCGCTCCAAGTTTCGTCTGCATCCCACTTGGCGCCTAAATAAATATTGCCCGTCCTTAAATGTTTAATATAGTATTTATACACTAAACCATTCGCAGGTATTCTTCTTACAGTTAGTTTTCCTGCATTATAAATTTGTGTTGAGTAAGTATCTTGATCTTCGTTATACCGGTAATTAAGCATTTTTTTTATGTCAATTCCTGGCGCATATAGTCTCATTAATACATAACTAAATCCATTTTTGCTTAGGTCGATGTAAGAAACTGCTGGATCTACCAATTCATATTCATACCCATAGGCTACCATCTTTTCTTCCAATACCTTATTATTTTTTGCATTAAGGGCGTTTGACTCTTCCACTTGTTTGGCCACTAAATTATTAATAACTCCCTTAGGTTTAGGGCTTGGTATAACAACATTTTTAAAAGTTGGAACTGCTAATTTACCAAAATCAAGATCTGTTAAATAACCCTCAACGTGTTCGCCCCAAACCATTTTAACATCATCAAAAAACTCTGGAGATTCATTAATTAACAGATTTTCACGATCAAACTTATTGGCGGCACTTGCCACTTTAGAAAGTACTTTGTCAAAGTCTTTGCCTTGTGCTTTCCAGCCAACTTGTCCATTGGAGTAAAGTGAAGGCTTACCGTTAAAAGCAGAAGCGAGAATAACATAGCGTGTTACTTCTTTATTCTTTTTTTGATATACAACTCGGCTTAGTACAATAATGTTTTTTATTTCCCTCTTTTTCCAAGCTTCTGAGAACCCATACTGGCTGTCTTTTCCTGCAAATACTTGTTTTAAACTATAATACCCTACTACATCAATCCCCGCTTTAGAAAAAACTTTTTGAGCTTCTTCAATTAAAGGCTCGGCAGTTTTGTTAAAGGTTTGCTCTGCTAGAATTTTTGTGGTGTTAACCAAAACAACCGTTTTGCCATTACGAATGGTTTCTGGTAGTGATCCTGTATAATTAAGAAAGACCAATCCAGCTACATTTATTTCTTCGTCCTGCGAATAAATAGGATGTAGAAAAATTACGCCAAGTAATAGAGTTAGAAATTGTTTTTTCATTAAGATGTGGTTTTGAACTAATAAAGATAACGCTATTTATTATTCGAAATTATTCAATGGATAAAAGAAAACCTCCAAAGAAAATCAACGTTTCAACAATTAAACTTTTTTGAATGAAACCATTACATTTATAGACTATGAAAAACTACTTACTGAATAAGAGCTTAATACTGTTGTTAATTTTAGTCAGCACAACTTTTTCGATTGGCCAAAATATGGGCTTCGAAGAATATAATCCACCATCTACTTTGGTTGTGCCCGAACATCCTGTTACCAAAGCCAAATATCCATTTATAGATGTGCATAATCACCAGTTTAATATGCCAACCCAAGACCTTAATAAACTGGTGGCTGATATGGATAAGATTAATTTAAAGGTGATGATAAACCTTAGTGGCCGCGGCCGTGGAAGTGATGCCCATTTGAAAGGGAGTTTGGATAATGTGCATAAAAATCATCCTACTCGTTTTATTGTTTTTACCAATATTGATCTAAAATCCATAGATGATCCTAATTGGACAGAAAACACCGTAAAGCAAATAGAGGCAGATGTAAAGTTGGGTGCTAACGGACTTAAAATTTACAAAAGCCAAGGGATGGATAATAAGGATAGCAAGGGTAATCGGGTACGAATTAACGATTCAAGAATAGATGCTGTTTGGGATAAATGTGGTGAGTTAGGTATTCCTGTGTTAATTCATGCCGCTGACCCCAAACCCTTTTGGGAAGAGTTTAATGCAGACAATGAACGTTGGTTAGAGCTTAAAACACATCCAAGGCGTAAACGTTATGACACAGATACTCCATCTTGGGAAACCATAATTGGGGAACAACATAATGTATTTGCTAAGCACCCTAAAACAAAATTCATCAATGCCCATTTGGGTTGGTATGCCAATGATTTAGCTACACTTGCCAAATTAATGGATAAGTATCCAAACATGTATGCAGAAATTGGAGCTGTAATCGCAGAATTAGGTCGACAACCAAGAGCAGCCAAAGCCTTTTTAACCGAATATCAAAACAGGATTATGTTTGGCAAAGATTCGTGGCACCCCGAAGAGTATTACACTTATTTTAGAGTGTTAGAAACAGCAGATGAGTATTTTCCGTACTATAAAAAATATCATGCATATTGGAAAATGTATGGGTTGGATTTAGACGATGAAGTGTTACGAAAAATCTATTATAAAAACGCTCTACAAGTAATTCCGAATATTGATAAATCATTATTTCCTACTGATTAAGCTTGCCTATTTATGAAAAACAAACCAACCTGCCAATGGGCTCTAAATTCATTTGATGCCTACGAGAAATACCACGATGAAGAATGGGGTCTGCCTAATCATGATGATACCACTCATTTTGAATTTTTGATTTTAGAAGGAGCTCAAGCTGGGTTAAGTTGGGCAACGGTACTAAAAAAACGAGATGGCTACCGAAAGGCCTTTGCCAATTTCGATTGTAAAAAAGTGGCCAAATTCGATGAAGCCAAAATGGAAGAGCTTATCCTAAACCCTGAGATTATAAGGAACAAGCTAAAGGTTAAAAGCGCTGTTACTAATGCTCAAAATTTTCTAATAGTTCAAAAAGAGTTTGGGAGTTTTGACGCTTACATTTGGAGTTTTGTTGGAGGTAAGCCCATTACTAATAAATGGAAAGACTTCAGCGAAATTCCTGCTACCACAAAAGAATCAGACGCTCTTAGTAAGGATTTAAAAAAGCGAGGCTTTAAATTTGTGGGCAGCACCATAATGTATGCGCATATGCAAGCCTGTGGCTTGGTAAACGACCACACCACCGATTGCTATCGTTACAAAGAAGTTATACTTTAGCACAATACCGGATCTATTCCGGTGTCCCTTTTTTTACAAACAGTACATATTATGAACTTATTAAAATCAATTTCAACCATATTTATCATCGCTTTATTAACTGCAGCATCCTGCAGTGAACAGCCAGAAGAGCAACAATGCATAGATGAATCAAAAATCAAAGAAGGGATTTGCACTATGGAATATGTGCCCGTTTGCGGTTGCGATAGCAAAACTTATGGCAATGCCTGCGAAGCTGGCAATGCAGGCTTACTTAGCTGGACTGAGGGGGAATGTAAGTAATTCAATGAATTGGTTGTTTATGGTATGTTAAATTAATGACTTGTCAACTCTTTTTAAGTAACTTTACTAGTATGAATTCCACAGTTCAATTAAAAAACAGTTTAATAGCGAGAATAGAAAGCTCCGATGATTTGAATTTTCTAAAAGCTTTACAAACTATTTTTGATTCCTCAGAACAAGAACTTTATCAACTTAATGGAGCACAAGAGGCTTCTATTGAATCAGGAAGAAAAGAAATTGAGGCTGGCGAATTTTTGAATAATGAGGAAGTTATTTCCGAATTGAAAGAATGGCTAAAAAACGAATAGTTTGGTCACCTAGAGCTAAACACGAGTTAACTGGAGTTCTTGATTATTTCAATAAACGGAATGGGGATACTATTTATAGCTTAAAACTTCTGAATCAGCTTGAAGAGTTGCTCGACACGCTGTCTCAAAGTGAATTTATGGGCCGGTTAACTTCCAATAAAAAAACTAGAGTTGTTATAATGAAAGTGTATTTGGTTTTTTATGAGATAGCTAATGATAGAATTGAAATACTTTCTTTTTGGGATAATCGCCAAGATGATTCTAAAAGGCTTTTGTAACCCAGTAAATATTTCTAGTGTAGAATTTGCTTGTCTTTCAAATACACTTATTCCTTAACCTAATATCTATTATCTTTGCCAATGCTATGATTGAAAAATTAGAAGAAATTAAGGAACGGTTCGAGGAAGTTGGCCAATTAATGGTTCAGCCCGATGTTATGTCGGATATGACCAATTTTACCAAGCTAAGTAAGGAGTATAAAGACCTTGAAAAAGTAGTAGAGGTGTATAAAGTGTATGCAAATCTGCTTTCTAATCTTAAATCTGCAAAAGAGGTTTTACAAACCGAAAAAGACCCTGAGTTTAGGGAAATGGCTAAAATGGAGATTGATGAGATCGAGCCTGAACTTGAAAAAGTAGAAGAAAAAGTAAAACAACTGCTTATTCCTAAAGATCCTACTGATAGCAAGAATGCCATTCTAGAAATTAGAGCTGGTGCTGGTGGTGATGAAGCCTCCATTTTTGCAGGGGATTTATTAAGGATGTATCAAAAATTTGGTGAGAAACAAGGATGGTCATTATCAATGACTGATTTTGTGGATGGTACCGCTGGTGGCTTTAATAAAGTGGTAATGAATGTTACGGGTGATACTGTATATGGCACCTTAAAGTATGAAAGCGGTGTGCATCGTGTGCAACGAGTTCCTGCTACCGAAACACAAGGGCGTGTACATACCTCAGCAGCTTCGGTTGTGGTGCTACCTGAAATGGACGATGTAGAAATTGACCTAGATATGAGCGAAGTGCGTAGAGATGAATTTTGCTCCTCTGGCCCTGGTGGACAATCGGTAAACACGACTTATTCCGCTATTCGCCTTACGCACATGCCTACAGGCGTTGTGGTGCAATGTCAGGATCAAAAATCGAAGCTTAAAAATTACGACAAAG
>CAZDQR010000085.1:0-11515 GCA_964507315.1 uncultured Roseivirgaceae bacterium | reverse complement strand
TTACCAAAAGATTGAGCAATTTTTTCTGCTAGATCTATGGAGCCTGAACCCGAAAAAAGCTTTACTTGCGACATCTCAGTTTGTTTTTTAAAACAAATCCCGAAACCTCGATATTTTATCGAAGTTGTCGGGATTTTGTAGTTGACCCAC
Organism: uncultured Roseivirgaceae bacterium; assembly: GCA_964507315.1. Classification (GTDB taxonomy): domain Bacteria; phylum Bacteroidota; class Bacteroidia; order Cytophagales; family Cyclobacteriaceae; genus JAKISE01. Next base: position 11,365 of record CAZDQR010000085.1, on the reverse strand, counting down.
AAGGATTCGAACCTTGACTGACGGTACCAAAAACCGAAGTGCTACCATTACACCATGGGTCAGTTAAGTGCAATTCCCATTTGGGACTGCAAAGTTATATTTATTTTTTTAAAATCGTGAATGGAGTGTAAATATTTTCTAAAGAATTTTAAGAAAGTAGTTATTTCACTAATTATTAGTTGGCTGGTCTTCTAAAATAAACTCTTTATTCTGCATAAAATCTTCTGCTAAAAATTGATACCTATCTAATATGCTACGCACGGCAATTTTTAATTGGCGTTCATTATTAAAGTAAATGTTGCCATAAACGCCAGTTGCGTACCCTTGCCATACACTTCGCTCTTGCTTTCGGTCATATAGTTGAATGAGCAACGTGCCTTTTCGTAAGTCATACTTACGAGGGTTGTACTCTACATCTTCGTTCGAGTATTTAGACCAAGATTCTATATCGGGCTGGTCGTAGCCTCTAAAATTTAAGCTATCGTAGTATACTTTATAGGAAACCAATAAATGAGGTTTTTCTAATTATATCCCTGTGTTTCTAATCTAGATTTGATAATATTTTCGATTACTTCATGCGACACGGTAGAATCTTTTAGTGCGGAGCTATTCTCTAAAAAAGCAAAGGATTTATACCTCTTAAATTTTCCATGATAACTATAGTCGTACTCTACCGGATATTCTCGGTAACTATAACAGCCTGATAGAAAAAGGAAGACTAAAAAGATAGGATAAAGTTTTTTCATAGCGGATGATATAAAGTTGGCAAATGAAGATAAGTAATAATGTTTATAAAACGAAGTTTTAACATTCAATTAACCTTCACCATATAATCCTAACAAAAAATCAGGTTAATTGGTTCTCAACCCATTTACGTGCATTAACAAAACTTTCTATCCAAGGTGTAACTTCATCGTTTCCATTTGTATAATAAGGCCAGTTCCAAGAAAATATGGATCTCTCGAGGTGTGGCATCATGGCCAAGTGTCGGCCATTGGTAGAGCACACTGCTGCGGCACTAAAGTCAGAACCATTTGGGTTGCCTGGGTATTCATTATAAGAGTAGCTTCCAACTACTTGAGTAATTTGCTTATCATCTAATGTAAATTTTCCTTCTCCATGAGCCACCCAAACGCCTAATCTGCTGCCTTCTAAACTAGAAAGCATTACAGAGTTATTTTTAGGAATACTCATATTTACAAACCCTGATTCGAATTTTTGTGATTTATTATGCCCCATTTTGGGGTGATTTGTTTTGTTGTCAAACACCAATCCTAATTCCATCATTAATTGACAGCCATTACAAACTCCTAAACTCAATGTGTCTTCTCTTGCGTAAAATTTATCTAGTACGGCTTTTGCTTTAGGGTTATAAATGAATGCCCCAGCCCAGCCTTTGGCAGAACCCAGTACATCTGAGTTTGAAAAGCCACCCACAAAAACTATCATTTGTATATCTTCAAGAGTTTCTCTACCAGAAATTAAATCAGTCATATGTACATCTTTAACTTCAAAACCTGCTAGGTATAATGCATAGGCCATTTCACGGTCTCCGTTTACTCCCTTTTCTCTAATGATGGCTGCTTTTGCGTTTGATGATTTATGTTGATTACTAAGTCCATATTGCGATAGTTTTCCCGTAAAGGAGTTGTTGAACTCGTAGCTTAGAGGTTGGGCTTTATAATTATTAAAGCGATCTGTGGCTAATCCATTGCCTGTTTGGTGTTGATCTAATAAGTAAGAAGACTTATACCAAACATCTCGTAACTCATCAATATTTAATGTGAGGCTTCTATCGATATTTAATTCGCGAGTATTAGAAACGGTAGCTAGCTCAATAAAATCAATTTGCTCTTTTTGTAATCTATCTAACAGATTGCTATTTTCTACCTGCAGAATTATGCCTGAGTTCTGATTAAATAAATTTGTGGTTAGGTCTTTGCCACTTAATTCTTTTGTAGAAACATTAAGCCCCACAGTAGGAGTTGGAAAACACATTTCAGCTAGTGCTGTAATAATTCCTCCATCGGAAACATCGTGGCCCGCTAATAGTTCATTGGCTAAAATGCTCTGTTGGATTGCATTAAAAATTTTCTTGAAATAACTGGCATCCAAAATGGAAGGGGCATCGTTACCAATTGTATTTAATGCTTGTGCCAAGCTGCTGCCACCAAGTTTAAATTCGTCTTTGCTTAAGTTGATGTAAATAAGCTTGCTACCTATAATTGGTTTTAGTGCTGGCTCTATTACTTTGTTGATGTCAGCCACTTCTCCAACGGCCGAAATAATAACAGTTCCTGGAGATTTTACCGATTTGCCGTCTTTATATTTTTGGGTCATCGATAAAGAATCTTTACCTGTAGGTATATTGATACCTAATTCACAGGCAAAATCGCTAATGGCTTCAACGGCCATATAAAGTCTGGCATCTTCGCCTTTATTTTTGCAAGGCCACATCCAATTTGCACTTAACGATACTCCCGCAAGTTTATCTGTGATAGGTGCCCATATTAGATTTGTAAGTGCTTCTGCAATAGCATTTCTCGACCCAATTTTAGGGTCAATCAATGCAATTACCGGACTGTGCCCTATGCTGGTTGCGATGCCTTTTTCGCCTTTATAATCAATGGCCATAACGCCAACATTATTCAACGGCAACTGAATTTGTCCACAGGTCTGTTGCTTCGCTACTTTACCGGTTACCGATCTATCTACTTTATTAGTGAGCCAATCTTTGCAAGCCACAGATTCTAGCTGAAGTACTTTATGCAAGTTTACTTCAAAATCAGCATCTGAATAGGTAATGTCTTTAAAATTGGTGGAGATTGTAGTGTCTTTGATAATTGTGGTTGGTGATGAACCAAACATATGCATTAAGCCCCAATCGATGGGGTTTTTGCCTTTTTTTCCTATAAATTTAAATTGCATATCTCCTGTAGTTTCACCTACTGTGTACATAGGTGAGCGTTCGCGTTCAGCAATTTTTGAAAGGGTTTCAAGATTCTCTTTGCCAATTACAAGCCCCATACGTTCTTGAGATTCATTGCCTATTATTTCCTTTTCTGATAATGTTGGATCTCCAACAGGGAGTTTGCTTACATCTATGGCACCACCTGTTGTTTCAACCAGTTCTGATAGGCAATTTAAGTGCCCACCTGCACCATGATCGTGGATGGAAACAATGGGGTTTTTATCCATTTCTGACATAGCACGAACGGCATTAGATACCCTTTTTTGCATTTCGGGATTAGAACGTTGAATGGCGTTTAACTCAATAGAATTGGAGAATTCTCCTGTAGCTACGGAAGAAACCGCTCCGCCACCCATGCCAATACGGTAGTTATCACCACCAAGAACAACAATTTTATCGCCCTTTTTAGGGTCGTCTTTTAAGCTATCTTCTTCTTTACCGTAGCCAATGCCACCTGCTTGCATAATAACCTTATCATAGCCGAGCAATTCGTTATCGGTTTCTTGCTCAAAAGTAAGAACACTACCCGTAATTAAAGGTTGCCCAAATTTGTTTCCAAAATCGGATGCGCCATTAGAGGCTTTAATAAGAATATCGAGAGGTGATTGGTAAAGCCAAGGTCGGGCAGCTGTGGCTTTTTCCCAAGTTCTATTCTCAGCAGAACGTGGATAGGAGGTCATATAAACTGCAGTGCCAGCAAGAGGCATACTCGCTTTTCCGCCAGCCATACGATCTCTTATTTCTCCTCCAGAACCTGTAGCAGCACCATTAAAAGGTTCTACAGTTGTAGGAAAATTATGCGTTTCGGCTTTTAATGAGATAACCGATTTATACTCTTTGGTTTTGAAATAATCTGGTTGATGTTGTGTTGCAGGTGCAAATTGGATGGCTGTAGGTCCTTTTACAAAAGCGACATTGTCTTTATAGGCAGAGACAATTTTATTTGGGTTTTCGTTTGACGTTTTTCGTATGAGCTTAAAGAGAGAAGATTTTTTTTCTTCTCCATCAATAATGAAAATGCCATTAAATATTTTATGACGGCAGTGTTCGCTGTTTACTTGCGAAAAACCAAATACTTCGCTATCGGTTAAGCTTCTGCCAAGCTCTTTGCTAACGCCTTTTAGGTAATCAATTTCTTCTGTATTTAATGCTAGGCCTTCTTGCGTATTATAGGCTGCAATATCGTTAATATCTAAAATCTCTTCAGGAGCTACGTCATTTTGAAATATGGCCTGACCTAAGCTCTCATATTTCCTTTGCAGCATCGGGTCAAACTTGCCAGACTCGCTTTCAAATTCTTCTATGCGTATTATCCCTTGAATGCCCATGTTTTGGGTGATTTCCACTGCATTTGTGCTCCAAGGAGTAACCATTTCACTTCTGGGCCCAATAAAATTACCATCAATGCTGTCACTCTTAATTAGAGTAGCATCACTAAAAAGCCAGGTTAACTTAGGGTAATCTTCGGCCACCAATGCAGCAGAAGATTGAACAGCGAAAATGGTATCGGAGGAGTTTTGAAAGAAAGTAATCATGCAGCTGAATTTAAGCCGCAAAGTTAAGTTATTCTTGTGATTTTGGATTGGTTTTTTTACTGATTTAGAAAGTCATAATAAAAAAGCTTATGATGAGTAATTTCTAAGGTTTTGTAATCTAACCATTTATTCTTTATCAGTTTCGGTTTTATTCGACTCACTGGAATAACTCTATCATAAGTGCCTAATCTAATATAAACCGGGATAGTGTGTTTTTCAGAGATGCGAGCAATGGCTGTTGGCGATAATTTTAATTCTCTAAAACTGGTCCAACTATTAAATATGCGATGTCGCTCTACACTATTTTTCATATGTAATGTTGCAAATTTTTGAAGTCCCTTATTAATGATGCCTAATTTGGTTAGCATAGTAGACAGTTGAATAAAAGTAGGATAGGAGTTAATCATTCCTTTAAATATGCGTCTCATTAAAGCTGTGCTGGTGGCAGTTTTAAAAAGTTTGCTTGTAATAATTCCATCTGCAGCTACAAGGAAGATGTTATCTGTTAAATGAGGATATAGGCTAAAGGTGGTTAGTGCAAACCTGCCACCCATACTATAACCTGTTACAGAAAAATGGTTGATTTGTTCGTTTGTGATGAGTATATCAAAGAATGACTTCCAACCTAAGGGTGTGAGCGCGCTACTTGTTGAGAGGGTGCTTTCCCCATGGAAAAATAAATCAATTGCGATAAGACGAAATTCGGGGTGGGCTTTTGCAAACCAATCGTAATCCTTAGCCTCTTGCCCAAAACCATGAAAACAAATCATAGTTTTTATCACAGTGGAGTTAAAAACCACATAGGCCAATTTATTGCCTTCTATTTCAATGTATTTGTTAATCACTTTGACTAATAATTTGGCACAAAGTACATAAACATTCCTCAATAAATGGCATTATTAATTAGGTGATCGCGGATAATAACTTCAATTCTTTTTAGAAGCCTTTAAAACTTTTTACCTTTCATAAAATATTAAATGAGTTAGTCCGACATCATTAGTGATGGAGACATTGACTATAACCGCAGAAATGGCATTAGAGAAACGCCAAGTAGTAGAGAATACTGTTGCTAACGAAAGTAACAGGCTTTTAAACTTTATTAAATCTAGAGTTTCTGATAAAAATGATGCGGAAGATATTCTGCAAGATGTATTTATTCAACTTTGGCAAGGGTATCAAACCATTGAATCCATCGAAAAAGTAACTGCTTGGATGTTTCGAGTGGCACGCAATAAAATAGTTGATCTCTATCGGAAAAAGAAGCCTGAGAGCTTTAGCAAAATAGAAAATGCTCGTAATGGCGAAGAATCTCCAATGCTGTTATCTGAGTTGTTAGTAGATTCTAACGGTACACCAGATGATATTTATACCCGAGAATTGATATGGGAATCGATTGAAGAAGTATTGGCTGAAATGCCAAAACCACAGAGAGACGTATTTGTTTGGCACGAGTTAGAAGGGCTAAGTTTTAAGGATATGGAGAGGGAAACGGGTGATTCTTTAAATACATTATTATCACGCAAACGGTATGCTGTGCAGTATTTACGAAAGAGGTTAGCTAATTTGTACAAAGAAATTTAAGGATAATGCGAGGGAATTGGTTTTTGATGGGTTTTAAATTTACACTTGGTGTTATTGCCTATTTTATGGTTATAGGATGGGTAATCATGCAGCTTTGGAACGGGTTAGTGCCAAGAATAACAGGTTGGTCGAGCATAAACTATAATGATGCATTAGTCTTATTGGTACTTGTTCGGCTTTTTGTGGGTTTTAAGTTTTTAGGAGGAGGCTACCTCAAGAAAAAGTTTAGTGGTAAATGGTCTAACCTTTCAGAGGGTGAGCGTGAAGAAATGCGCGAAAAATTCAAATCTCGTTGGTGTACTAAAGAATAATAAAACTTTTTGATTTCTTTTGAAACAAAACCAAGGAAACTTTCGTTATGTTAAAAGTTTCTATAGTTTTGCATCCGGTAAAAATTGGGTATGGAAGAAAAAAAATTAAAAGAGATAGGCGAAATGTTTATGACCTACGGAGTTCGTAGTGTATCTATGGATGACATTGCAAGGCATCTAGGTATTTCAAAAAAAACCTTATATCAACATTTTAAGGATAAAGATGAACTAGTAAAAATTATTACTGAGTCATTTATTGAGGAACGCCAGGCCGAGTATGATGATGTTACAGAAAAAGCAAGCAATGCTATTGAAGAACTCTTCCTAATGTCAAAATGTTTGAGAAAACATTTTGCGGAAATTAACCCTTCATTGATATTTGATTTGAAAAAATTTCATAAAGATGCCTGGGATGTGTTTTTTGATTATGAGCATATTACTGTTTTTGATACCATTAAAAACAACCTGATTAAGGGGGTAAAAGAAGGCTACTTTAGAAATAATTTTGATGTTAAGGTGTTGGCAAAATTAAGAGTAGAGCAAGTGCATATGTCTTTTGATCCACATGTGTTTCCAAAAGGTGAGTTTGATTTTACAGAAGTACAAGTACAAATGTTCGATCATTTTGTATATGGAGTTTTAACGGAGAAAGGCCACAAACTCTACGAAAAATATAAACAAGAAAATTAGTTATTAGCTATGTATAAAAAAATAATATTAACGCTAGTGTTAGCTCTTTTAATGTTGGTGGGCAAGGGGCAAGAAGTAAAAAAAATGTCGTTGCAACAGGCTATTGATTATGCTTTAGAGCATAATCCTGATGTTGTAAACGCTAAGATTAATGAAGAAATTTCGGACGGCAGAGTTTCGCAGACCATTGCGACCGGAATGCCGCAAATTAATGGAGGAATTGACCTTTCCAATAATTTTGAACTGCCAACTTCTTTTCTTCCTGGAGAAATAATAGGCATACCAGGTGAAGATGTTCCTGTTCAGTTTGGTACACGTTATTCGGGTAGTGCAACACTATCGTTAACACAAATGGTGTTTGATGGATCTTTTTTTGTTGGATTAGAGGGTGCTAAAACTTATAAACAGCTATCGACCAAGGAATTGGTAAAAACTAAAATTGATATTGCCGAAATTGTAGCAAAATCATATTATGCAGTATTGGTATCTGAGTTTAGATTAGAACTTATCGAAAAAAATTACGGAAGGCTTGATACCTTACTTAACGAAACCACAGAAATGTATAAAAGTGGATTTGCCGAAAAAATAGATGTGAGTAGGAGTAAAGTTCAGTTTAATAATATAAGTGTTCAAAGGATTAATGGTCAAAAATCGTATGAGATAACCAAGGCGAATTTAAGTTATCAATTGGGTTTGCCCGTAACTGAGCAATTAGATTTAACAGATGAATTGTCTGCAGCAATGTTTGAGGATGATGGAACTGAAGCCTTTAGTTACACGGATCGAATTGAGTATTCAATTTTACAAACAAATCAGGAGTTGGCTTATTTGGATAAAAAGCTAAATAATGTAAAATATATGCCTAGTCTAGATTTGTATGCCACAGTAGGCGCAAATTTAGGAACAGGAGTAACTTCTAATATTTTCGATATTACAAATGAATGGTATAACTTCGGGTTTATTGGCTTGCGTATGAAAATACCAGTGTTTGATGGTTTGCAAAAGCATTACATAAATCAGCAGAAGAAATTGCGCATCACTCAAATTGAGAACAATTTTACTCAAATGGAACGTAGTATGGATTTACAAGTGCGTGATGCCAAAGTGAAATTGGATAATTCGATAGCGATTCTAAATTCTCAGAAAGAGAATATGGATATCTCTAAAGAAGTTTATGATGTAACTAAAGAAAAATACCAGGAAGGGATTGGCTCCAATCTTGAAGTTATAAATGCAGATGCTGATTATAAAGAAGCACAAACTAACTTTTTTGTGGCACTTTATAATGCGCTTATCTCGAAAGTAGAATATAAAAAATCGATAGGAAAACTATTATAATAACCAAAACGGGTATGTAACCCACGTTGTATTATGCAAAAATTAGGATATATAGTATTAATTGTTTTTATGGCTGTGGCTTGTGAAAAAGCAACTGATCTTGACACAAAAAAAGAAGAGTACGAAAAAGCAAAAGTTGAACTAGATGAGCAAAAGGCAAAAGTGCATGCGCTTAAAGTTGAGCTTGAAGCTGCAGGTGTATTAAAAATAAACGATAATCGCTCGTTAGTAACTACACTCAAGATTGAACCTGAAGAGTTTATTCATCAAATTGAAATTAGAGGAACCGTTAAGGCGAGAGGTAATATTTCCATATCGCCAGAAATTCCAGCAAGAGTTATCAAGGTATTGGTTAAAGAAGGTGAAAAAGTGAGCCTTGGTCAAGCTTTAGTTGAACAAGATGCAGAGGTGCTTCGTAATAGCATTGCTGAACTTCGTACTTCTTTAAGTTTAGCTCGAACTATTTATAGTCGTCAGAAAAAATTATGGAATAAAAACATAGGATCAGAAGTTCAATATCTTGAAGCGAAGAATAAAAAAGAATCGCTTGAACGCAAATTGGCAACTTCTAAATCTCAATTAGCTAAATCTATTATTAAAGCGCCATTTTCTGGGGTTATTGATAGATTAGATGTAAGAGTAGGGCAGAATATTCAGCCTGGCCAACCCATTATTCGTTTAGTAAGTTTGGCCGATATGTACATTAAAGCTAATGTGTCAGAATCTTATGTTGGAAAGTTTAAGCCAAAACAGGAAGTTGAAATTTTATTTCCTTCAACGGGCGAAGTTCTCAAAGCCAAAATATCTGCCATTGGGCAAGTTATTGAGCCAAAGAACAGAACGTTTGAATTGGAAATTATTATTGAATCTAGTGATAAAATAAAGCCCAATATGCTGGCCATATTAAAAGTGGCAGATTATGTAAACCCAACAGCTTACACAATACCAACTAATATTGTATTTACTGATAGTAAAGGTGTTTTTGTATATCAATTAAAGCAATCGGAAGGTAAAGATGTGGCTATACGCACCGATGTTACACTTGGATTAACGGCTGGCACATCTACCGAAATTATTGCCGGTCTAGCAGAAGGAGACATAATTATTGATAAAGGCATCTATGATATTTCAAATGGGAGTCAGGTTAAAATAGCAGAGTAAAGAAAACTAAAAAATGGCCTGTCATTGCGAAGTACGAAGTAATCTGTAATAATTACAAACTGAGTATTGTTTGATGAGATTCTTCACTTCGTTCAGAATGACTTTGGTTTACTTAGAAGAACATTAGTATGAAAGACAATAATATTAAAATAGATAAGGATTTTAAGCTTACTACTTGGGCAGTTAATAACACTACCACAGTAATGTTCTTAACTTTCCTTATTGTGCTGATGGGGATTAGCACTTATATTTCTTTGCCAAAAGAGAATTTTCCTGAAGGTAAAGTTCCTCGAATTTACATTGGTACAACGCACCCTGGTAATTCACCGCAGGATATCGAAAACCTTATTACAAGGCCCATTGAAAAAGAGTTAAATACGATTTCTTCTATAGAAAGCATTACATCCACCTCTATTCAAGATTTTTCTACCATAGTTGTCGAGTTTACTACCGATACAGAAGTGGAGGTAGCGCTAACTAAGGTAAAAGATGCTGTGGATAAAGCCAAGGCAGAATTACCATCCGACTTAGACCGCGATCCTAATATCTTTGAGATGGATATGAGTGAGTTTCCTGTCTTAAATATTAACCTATCAGGTAATTTTTCTCGCGATCAGTTAAAAGAGTATGCAGAGTATTTAAAAGATGAAATTGAAAAGTTCTCAGAAATATCAAAAGCTGAAATACGTGGCTTAGATGATAAGGAAGTAAAAGTAAATGTGGATCCTTTTAAGTTGGAGGCCATGCAATTGAATTTTGGCGATTTAGAAAACGCCATTAAGTCTGAAAACGTAACAATGTCTGGTGGTAGTTACCGCTCTGGTGGAGTGCGTAGAACGGTGCGTATTGATGGTGAGTTTAAAGAGCCTGAAGAGCTATTAGATATTATTATTAAGCACGAAAAAGGCAATATTGTTTATTTGCGAGATGTGGCAACGGTTGATTTTGACTATAAAGAAAAGGCCAATTATGCTCGCCTCGGTATTAAACCGGTAGTGATGATTGATGTGGTTAAACGAAGTGGTGAAAACTTGCTAATTGCTACAGAAAAAATTGGGACGTTAATTGAACACGCGAAAAAAGATGTTTTACCCAAAGGGCTCGAAATAGTTGTTACCAACGATCAATCGAAGCAAACCAGAGAGATGGTTTCTAATTTGGAAAACAGTATCATTTTTGGAGTAGTATTGGTGGTGCTAGTCTTACTTTTCTTTTTAGGAACTAGAAATGCACTGTTTGTGGGTATGGCTATTCCACTTTCTATGTTTATGTCATTTATAATACTTGGAGCTCTCGGTATTACCATTAATATGATGGTACTTTTTGCCCTCATTATGGCACTGGGCATGCTGGTGGATAATGGAATTGTAGTGGTAGAAAATGTGTATCGATTAATGGAAAAAGGCTACTCTCCTTTAGAATCTACCCGTTTGGGTGTTGGAGAGGTTGCATTGCCAATTATATCATCTACAGCAACCACATTAGCTGCATTTTTACCTTTGGCATTTTGGCCTGGTATAATGGGCCAGTTTATGAAATTCTTGCCAATCACGCTTATCATTACTCTTGGTTCTTCCTTATTTGTAGCCTTAATTATTAATCCTGCCTTTATAAAATTATTTATGAGGGTAGATGATCGAACCCAAATAGATCATAAAAAGGTTCTTAGAAACTTTATTGTATTAGCTGTTATTGGGGTAATCCTATTATTTGCAAAGGTTACAGTTTTTGGTAATTTACTATTAGCCTATGCATTAATAATGTTGGTAAATACATAT
>CAZDQR010000084.1:0-11631 GCA_964507315.1 uncultured Roseivirgaceae bacterium | reverse complement strand
TTGCAAGAGGCACCCCTAATAAAATAATAAATACAGGATTAAAGAATTGAAATTGTGCGGCTGTCATTTCAAACAAGCCAAACACACTTTTATCTGTTTTTTGATCTGTATAAAGGTTCATCAAGCCTCCTGCTTGCTCAAATGCCCCCCAAAAAGCAATTACCATCAAAAAAGATACTAGCAGTACAATGATTCTGTCTCGTTCTTTTTCATCAAGCTCATACTTATAAATATTAATTCCAAATCCTAAGAATATAGAAGCGAACATTAATAACACGCCAAATAACACACTAGTCATTATCACAATGTACACTCCAAAAGCAAATAAAATAGCTGTAATTACTAACGACAGAGGATTCTTCATTAATCGAGCAAAGTGATCAGATGCCTCTGAATTACCTGCCTCCACTTCAATTTTATCACCAATCCCTTTCAAGTATTTTCCTCCCCATATAAATTGAATTTGACCGAAAAGCATTCCAATCCCGGCAAGTCCAAACCCGTAATGCCATCCATAAGTTTCCCCTATATAACCAACAATTAAGGCAGAAAGTGCAGAACCAAGATTTATACCCATATAGAATAAAGTAAATCCCTTATCTCTTCGCACATCCCCTTGTTTATAAAGCTGACCAACCATAGTAGATATATTCGCCTTTAGTGCTCCTACCCCTAATACAATTAATGTGATAGCAGTGTAAAACATTGTTTCACCAGGCAATGCCATAATTCCATGCCCTGCCACTAATAAAAAGCCGCCAATCATAACCGCTTTCTTTTGTCCAACAAATTTATCTGCTAGAATACCACCCGGAATGCTCATTAAGTACACCATCATAGTATAGGTGCCATATAATGATAGAGCTTCAACCTGACTCCAACCAAATCCTCCATCTCTTACATCTGCTACTAGGTAAAGCACAAATAATCCACGCATTCCATAATAGCTAAATCTTTCCCACATTTCTGTAAAAAACAAAATGGCTAATCCTTTAGGATGGCCAAATAATGTTTCTTCATTATTAGAATCAGTACTCATATAAGTTTAGTTTGTTTATTAATTCGGTTATAAAATTTTAAAAGCCCCAAAATACTACGCTCAACTAACTTAAACAAGGACATATATAATGTTTGACCTCAGAGCACCTTTTGATATAACCTTGAGGCCATTATATTGCAATATTTATATTTTTAACATCAATTAAAGTAATATTTAGACCAATATTAAATAAAAAGCTTAGTCTTTAAATTTGGGCTAATCAATTTTTTAAGTACTAGTTTTGTGGGCAACTTTTAACCCGTTAATTAACCAAGTAATATGTTAAATTTTGAAGTTAAGCCCAAGAATGCTTCTTTGGAGGATTTGGGTATTAAAAATGCTACTGAATTTTGGAACCTTTCTCCAGAAAAACTAGCAGATATCTCTGTTGAACAAGGAATGGCTACTAAAGCCGCTAGTGGAGCCCTTAATGTGCTCACTGGTAAATTCACAGGCAGATCCCCTAAAGATAGATTTATTGTAAAAGACGACATCACTAAAGACAGTGTGTGGTGGGGTAATATCAACATTGCTTTTGATGCAGATAAGTTTGATGCTTTATATGATAAAGTTGTCGCTTATTTATCGAACAAAGATGTATATGTGCGTGACGCCTATGCGTGTGCAGACCCTAGTTATAAGCTTAATATCAGAGCTGTAACTGAATTGCCTTGGATGAACATGTTTGTGTATAATATGTTTTTAAGACCAACAGCAGAAGAATCAGAAAACTTTGAGCCCGAATGGACCATCGTTAATGCGCCAGGCTTCATGGCCGATCCTGAAGTAGATGGAACTAGGCAGCCTAATTTTGCTATTTTAAACTTCACAAAGAAAATTGCCTTAATTGGAGGCACAGGTTACACAGGCGAAATTAAGAAAGGCATTTTCTCTGCACTTAATTTCATCTTACCACATCAAAAAAATGTGCTTGCCATGCATTGCTCGGCAAACATTGGTAAAGAAGGCGATACTGCCGTATTCTTTGGCCTTTCTGGCACAGGAAAAACCACCCTTTCTGCAGATCCTAACCGTAAACTAATTGGTGATGATGAGCACGGTTGGTCCGATAACACAGTATTTAATTTTGAAGGAGGTTGTTATGCAAAAACAATTGACTTATCTGCTGAAAAGGAACCAGATATTTTTAAGGCTATTAAACAAGGAGCTATCCTAGAAAACGTAGTTTATAAAGATGGTACTAACGAAGTAGATTACGAAGATGGTTCTATCACAGAAAACACACGTGTAAGTTATCCTATTTACCACATTGATAATATTGCAGAACCTTCTATTGGCACAGGTGCTAAAAATATTTTCTTTTTAACAGCCGATGCCTTTGGAGTTTTACCTCCAATATCTAAACTAACTCCTGCACAAGCGGCTTACCAGTTTATATCTGGTTATACAGCAAAAGTTGCAGGAACTGAAGCAGGAATTACTGAGCCAGTTACAGCATTTTCAGCATGTTTTGGTGCACCATTTATGCCTTTGCACCCAACAGTATATGGTGAAATGCTAAGCAAAAAAATGCTGGAATCTGGAGCCAATGTTTGGTTAGTAAACACCGGTTGGTCAGGCGGACCTTACGGTACAGGCAAGCGAATGAGCTTAAAAATAACTAGAGCGCTAATTACAGCTGCCCTTAACGGAGAATTAGAAAATGTAGCATATACAACACATGAAGTATTTGGATTAGAAATGCCAAATACATGTCCTAATGTACCATCAGAAGTGCTTAACCCTAAACTTACTTGGGAAGATAAAGCTGCTTATGATGATAAAGCGTACGACTTGGCAGCACAGTTTAATAAAAACTTTGAGAAGTTTACAGAAGGAGCCTCAGAAGAGCTATTAGCTGCAGCTCCTAATATGAGATAATCTTAGTTTATCACAATTTTTAAAAGGGATACTTACAGTAAGTATCCCTTTTTTATTTCTTGTTTTTACGTAGGCTAAATCCTATGCCATATCGTTTTGCCAAGTGAAAAATTAATCGTTCTTTAGCTTGATTTTAAAATAATAAGCCAAGCCAAATATGAATAAATTTTTAAGCTACTCATTTTCAATTTTATTCATATTAACGTCCTTTTCTAGCATTGCCCAAACTGATAGTGTGGCACTTGATAGTAGTTCTGACGTTATAATTATAGAAACAAGTACCGAATCACCAGGTACTGTTGTCAACTCGGGAGAAGAAAAAATAGACGAAAAACTTCTCTCAGAAGACTCTAATTTACTTGTTTCTATTCCAAGAGGGATATTGGGAATGGCCTCCCTTATACTTATAGCCTACTTATTTAGTAGTAACCGTAAAGCCATTTCTTGGCAGGTTGTATCTATTGGGCTTGGAGCACAACTGGTTCTGGCCTTCGGAATTCTAAACTTAGTATGGGTTCAAGTAGCGTTCGAATTTTTTGGAAAAATTTTCATTAAAGTACTAGATTTTACAAAAGTTGGTAGCGAATTTCTTTTTGGAAGCCTCCTTAACACTGATTCCTTTGGGGTTATTTTCGCTTTACAAATATTGCCTACCATTATCTTCTTTTCTGCACTTACGAGTGTATTATTCTATTTAGGCATTATTCAAAAGGTGGTGTATGGATTGGCTTGGTTATTAACCAAAGCGCTTAAAATTTCAGGAGCGGAGTCACTTTCTGTGGCAGGAAATATTTTTCTAGGACAAACAGAGGCTCCTCTATTAATTAAGGCTTATTTAGAAAAAATGAATAAGTCTGAGATCCTATTAGTAATGACAGGTGGCATGGCAACCGTAGCCGGTGGTGTATTAGCCGCCTATATCGGCTTCTTAGGTGGAGACGACCCAGTGCAACGATTAATTTTTGCAAAACACTTACTTGCAGCTTCCATTATGGCAGCTCCTGGAGCTATAGTAATTTCTAAAATATTAGTACCTCAAACAGAAAAAATTGACTCTGACATAAGCATAAGTAAACAAAATGCAGGGAGTAATTTCTTAGATGCTATGAGTAATGGGACTTCTGAAGGACTAAAACTGGCATTAAATGTAGGTGCGATGCTAATGGTGTTCTTTGCTTTTATAGCAATGTTCGATTATGTGTTTGTAAAGGTGGGAGCTGTTACAGGGCTTAATGACACGATTGCTGGTTTAACCGATGGACAGTATAATACGTTGTCACTTAAATTTATACTAGGATATGTATTTGCTCCACTAATGTGGTTAATTGGTGTAGTTTCACAAGATATTACCTTAGTTGGGCAACTATTAGGTGAAAAGTTGATTGCAAGTGAATTTGTAGGCTATGAAAGCTTGGCTACTATGAAGTCTGCAGGATCATTCACTTCCACAAAATCTATTATTATGGCTACTTATATGCTCTGTGGATTTGCCAATTTTGCTTCTATTGGCATTCAAATTGGAGGCATTGGAGGATTAGCTCCAGGACAACGTGTATTACTTTCTAAGTATGGCCTCAAAGCATTACTTGCCGGCACGTTGGCATCACTTATGTCAGCCACTATTGTGGGTATGATGATGGGATAACAAGTTTAATGTAAGATGTATAATGTTTGTTGTGTAAATGCGACAATTCATTCACTTCACTAACACCAAATTCCTAAAAGCTAAACTTTCCTAAAAATTCGGCCAACTCATCTTTTAAAACTCCTGTTTCTGGTAGATTTAGATATTTAGCTATTTTTAGTTTTGTGTCCAATTCAAAGTTGCGTAGCTCTTGATGCTGATCTACAAAAATGAACTCAAGTTCAGGAATTAATTCTTTAAATACATCTACAAGGTCAAGTACTGAATAATTGCTAAGGGCTAGGTTATAGGTATCAGAAGGCAATTCCTTGAAAGGAAGCTCAGCCAATACTTGGCTAATCGCATCGATATGTACAAATGCCCTAGATTGCTTTCCACTTCCTTGAATACTAATCTTTTTTGAGAAGTTCGCCTCAAAAGCAAACCGATTGATTACTGCGTCAAAGCGCATAGATTGGTTAAAGCCATAAACATTTCCTGCACGAATTATCGCAGCTCTCCCCTTATCAACCAAGCGTTGTACATGCTGTTCTGCACGCAGTTTTGAGTTACCATAAAAGGTTTTAGGATTTGGAGCTGTTGATTCCGTAGCCTGCTTATCAGAAGCACCGTACACGCTTGTGCTACTTAAATACACCAATTGCTTTACGTCTGATTCTTCCACAGCAGAAACTACTTCTGCAGTTCCCCAATGGTTTACCTGTTCATAAATATGAGGGTCTAAGTTGGCATAAGGGGTTGTTACTCGTGCCGCCAAATGATAGACAATATCTATATCCTTCATTGCTTTTTTGAGTGAGCGTGTATCTAATACATCTCCTTGAATTAAAGAAATAATAGAGGTTTTACTCAATTTTTCTCCTAGGAATAAATTATAATTCCCCCTACTCAAATTATCATAGATAACTACTTTACTTACGGCTGATGATTCTGCCAATCGTTCAACCAAGGCAGTACCAATATAGCCTGCTCCTCCAATTACTAATATTCTCATTATTTTATAAGATCGGTGTGCAATCCACACTCAGTTTTGTTTAATCCATACCACCGGGCCTCTCGTTCTTGCATTTCAGGGTCAATTTTTCTGGTGCAAGGTTCGCAACCAATACTCATATAGCCTTGTGTATCCAAAGGGTGCTTTGGTAAATCATGCTCTTTCTGGTATTCATACACCATTTTAGAATTCCAGTCTAACATTGGATGAAGTCGAATGGTATTATGAGGTGCTGCCTGAGTTTCTTTCATTTGCTTACGCGTAGCACTTTGGTCGGCTCGTACGCCATTAATCCACACATCATGGGTTCTTAAAATTGAATCCAAGGGTTGGGTTTTATTTATGTAACAGCAATGGTCAGGATCAGAAGCAAATAATAGCCTCCCTCCTGCATCCATCTGCATAGATTTTGGCATCGAAGATTTTAAATCAATCAAATTATCCATACCAAATGCATTCATTACCTCATCTCTAAACTTTATGGTTTCAGGAAAATGATAACCAGTGTTAATAAAAATGACAGGTAAATGCGAATCAATTCTGCTCAACATATGAAGTAGCACCAAACTGTGCGATTGAAAAGATGAGGTGATAAAATACTGTTTCCCTTCCTCTTTAAATTTAGTAATGTGCTGGCTTAACTTTTGGTAATTCATACAGGTATATTCGATGGGCAAATGTAGTAGTTCAAGAATTACGGCTTACTGAGATTTGTCATTGAATTTAAAATAAAAAGAGACAATGCGTAGGTCAACTATTTTCATAACTTTGCGCATTATCAATATCAAAAGAGTGTTATGTATAAAAGAATCAACGGTCTTCAGCATGTAGGAGTGGGCGTACCTAACCACGCAGAATCGTGGAAATGGTACCGAAAGTTTTTTGGGATGGACATTGCCATGTTTAATGGTGAAGCAGAAGCACCCTTAATGCAGATTTACACCAAAGGCGACATTATTAATAAACGAGCCGCAATGATTCTAAATCTTCAAGGAGGTTTGGCAATGGAAGTTGTAAGCCCTGTTTCGTTTACTGCAACTGATGCTAAGGTTAGCTTTGAATTAGGCGATCTAGGTATTTTTATAGCACAGATAAAATCTCCTGATGTTGAAAAAACCTTTACTTGGTTTAAAGAAAATGGTGCAGATATTATTGGTAAGATTCAAGAACTTCCTTTCGGAGGTAAAACATTTTATCTAAAAGATCCCAACGGACTTTTATTTCAAGTAATTCCTGGGGGTGGATGGTACACTAAACTACGCCACGTTACAGGTGGCCCAGTGGGTAGTACTGTTGGTGTAACCGATATTGATAAGGCCTTAACTCTTTATGCAGATCTACTGGGCTATGATAAAATCATATTTGACGAAACAAGCGTTTTTGAGGATTGGAAAAACACTGTACCTGGGGGTGAAAAGAAGTTTAGGCGAGTTCGTTTGGCACAAAGCAATCAGCCAGGTGGTGGCTTTGCCAAAGTAATGGCAGATACCTATATTGAGCTAGTCCAAGCCATTGACTATACTCCTAAGAAAATTTACGCAGACCGATTATGGGGAGATATTGGCTTTGTTCACCTTGGTTTTGATGTACGTGGAATGAAGGCCCTTGGCAAAGACTTAGCAGAAAAAGGCTTTGGTTTTACATGTGATACCGAAGACACACTCGATATGGGTGGCACAACTCGAGTGCACTGCACCTATATTGAAGACCCAGATGGCACATTGATCGAACTTATTGAAGTGTATAAAATTCCAATAATTGAAAAGCTAGGCATCTTCTTAAATTTAGAAAATAGAGATCCATTAAAACCCCTCCCCGATTTTATGCTCAAAGCATTACGTTTTGGTAGAATTAAAGATTAGTTTAAGAAACACTTTGTGAAGCTTAATTTCTCTTTGTGCAACGCTGTGAAATAGTTGTTGCCCAAAGGTTCTCAAAGAAGCACAAAGTATCACGGAGATAATAGATCTCAAAAAATGGCAGTCCATTTAAATATCCAAGTGAAAAATCACACATCCTCTTTCTTTCCTATATTCCCTTTCCTATTTCTCTTTTTCATAAGTTGCGGCCCTGCAAGTAATAACGAAGCCCTTAATAAGCTTTCTACCGCAGACCAATACAAATACCAGAAATACATCATTCAAGGGCGTGATTTATACACAACCAATTGTGCCTCCTGCCACCAGGCCGATGGCAAGGGTGTAAAAAAACTAATACCTCCATTAGCAGGCTCTGATTATCTAAAATCAAATCAAGCGAAATCTGTGCATCTTATAAAATATGGGGCTTCGGAAGCAATAACAGTAAATGGCATTGCATATCAACCTACGATGCCACCACACGCCCTTTCAAGTTTAGAAATTGCAGAGATAATGACTTATATAAATAACAGCTGGGGCAATGAGTTTGGTTTTGTGAATGGGAGGCAAGTTAAGGAGCATTTGAAATAATCTTGATAAGATCCTATATTTTAGAAACAACTACCATTTTATCTTATAGATAATATTGATTTTTTAAGATTTATTATTAATATTGATTTTTTATTTGTGATTCATTTCAATTTTAAACACTATGAATATTCCTAGCACAAAAACAAAGACGTTAATAATTTTACTTCTAGTGTTGGGAATAAGGTCATACGCACAAGAATCAACTCTTTCATCTGGAAAATCAGTTAAAAATGAAAGCGGGTCAGTTAGTTACTCTATTGGGCAAACTTCATTCTCAGCCTATAAAGGATCAAATGGATCTGTAACCCAAGGAGTTCAACAAGTTTATACAATAGAAATAATAGATGGGCTAAGCGTTGAAGATATCTACCTAACAGTGTACCCTAACCCAACTACTGATTTATTAATGTTGGAAGTTGAAGAATTCTCTCCCAAAAAAATAAACTATATGCTATTCAATATGGATGGCAAGCTAATCGATTCAAATGAATTAAAAAATCAAAAAACAGAAATTGATATGAGAAACTTAGTTTCAGCAATCTATTTCTTAAGCATTACAGATAATAACAAAATAAAAACCTTTAAAATTATTAAAGAATGAAACTTTCTAATTCTTATATATTCGTATTATCAGTAATTATTTTAACCTTCTTCTCAACAATTGTTTTCTCTCAAACACCTGAGAAAATGAGCTACCAAGCTGTAATAAGAGATGGTTCTAATAACCTTGTTGTTAACTCATCTATATCAATGCAAATAAGCATCTTACAAAGTGGGGCTAATGGGAATTCTGTTTATGTTGAAACTCAAAATGAGAACACAAATGAAAACGGTTTATTAAGCATTGAAATTGGCAATGGAAACTTTGTTTCTGGAAATTTTGAAACAATTGATTGGTCGAATGGGCCATATTTTATAAAAACAGAAACTGACCCAACAGGAGGAACAAACTATACTATTTCTGGAACTAGCCAATTACTAAGTGTTCCATTTGCATTATATGCTAAATCATCTGGAAGCTCCACCCCCGGCCCACAAGGAGAAACTGGACCTCAAGGGCCTGCCGGTGTAGATGGCACAGGCACTACGCAAACATTATCTCAATCAGGAAACGACATAACACTTAGCGATGGAGGTGGCTCTGTAACAATTAATGATAATGATACGCAGCTAGATGAGGCCGGAGTAATAGCTTTAGGTTTTACAACAGGTGCACATACTGCTGATACAAATACGCAACTTGATGAAGCAGCTGTAGATGCCTTTGTAGATAATAATGGATACCTATCCACCGAAGCAGATGGTTCTACTACCAACGAAATTCAGGATTTACAACTATCCGGTAACAACTTAACCATTACCAATAATGGCACGGCAACTACTATTGATCTAACACCCTATTTAGACAATATAGACACTCAATTAACCGAAGCAGAAGTAGATGTATTTGCCAATAATAACGGGTATTTAACTACAGAAGTGGATGGCTCTACAACAAATGAAATTCAAGATCTATCCCAAGTGCTAGCCCAAAACAATGATGGGGCAGGCAACCAAATAAAAAATGTTGCAGATCCATCAAATGTACAAGATGTTGCAACAAAAGGGTATGTAGATTTACTTGAATCAACAATACTAACACTTCAATCATCTATTATTGATTTAGAGGTAACATTAAATAGCTATATTAAAACATGGTATGAAGACATTGATGGAGATGGTTTTGGTGATACATCCTCTTCAATTAAAGAAATAGCCAATCAAAATGGTTATGTGTTACAAGATGGAGATTGTGATATTAATGTATCTGAAGCATATCCTGGCGCACCTGAAATAGTGGATGGCATTGATAATAATTGTGATGGCAATATTGATGAAGCAATTTGTGGCGATGGAATTGTTCAGCCTGGTGAAGATTGTGATGGCACTCCGGGCTGTACAATGCTTTGCGACTATGAAGATATAGATGGAGATGGATATAATAGTAGCATAGATTGTGATGACAATAGCTCATTTATTTATCCTGGAGCTCCTGAATATGTAGATGGTATTGATAACGATTGTGATGGACAAATTGATGAAGCAACTTGCGGTGATAATATTGTTCAGCCAGGGGAATACTGTGATGGCACGCCAGGCTGTACATTATCTTGTACATTAGATTTGGATGGTGATGGATATGACAATACAATTGATTGTGATAACAATAACCCAGACGTATATCCTGGAGCTCCTGAATTAGTGGATGGTATTGATAACAACTGTAATGGCCAAACAGACGAAGCAATTTGTGGCGATGGAATTGTTCAGCCAGGAGAAGATTGTGATGGAGATGGATATGATAGTATCCAAGATTGCAATGACAATGACCCTACTATATCCCCAGGAGCACTTGAACTTGTAGATGGAAAGGATAACGACTGTGATGGAAGTATAGACGAAGCAACTTGTGGAGATGGCATTGTTCAACCTAGCGAACAATGTGATGACGGTAATAATATTAATGGAGATGGATGTGAAAATTGTTTGATTACAATAATTCATTAAAATCTGAACTATCCGAATAACGGTGTAAGTTGTTAATAAAGAAGATTTACTGAAAGGAGATTTATTGAAATAATTCAAAATTTTCAATAGTTTGATTCCTTTATTGATGAGCTCCACACTAATCAGGACAGTAACGCAGTTTATTAACCATCTTTACAAAATCTCTTTATTGGTTACTTTCAATCTATTAAAATCATATATTTATAGATTAAAATACTTAACCAAAACCAGTATGAAAAAACTGTACTTTTTGGGCTTTATTTTTATAAGCCTCCAAATCAATGCTCAGTCCATCAAAAGCCTTAAAGCAAGTGCCACCGGTTCTACGGTTACCGTAACATACGACCTTGCTTCTCCTGATGAAGGTCAAAAATTCACCATAGAATTAAAAAGTTCAGAAGACAATTTTCTTAGGGCTCTTAAAGAAGTTTCAGGTGATGTAGGGGAAAACCAATCTGCTGGTCTTGGAAAAACAATAACTTGGGATGCACGTAAAGAAATTGGTGCTTTTCAAGGCGACATTTCTTTTGAAATTACAGCTACGGTAACTTTTAACCCTCTAAAATTTGTAAGTCCTACAACTGGGTCTGGAGTTAAAATTGGTAAACCATACCAAATTGAATGGAAGGGTGGTTCGCTTGATAGAAGTTTAAAGTTGGAGCTTTTAAAAAATAAAAATCAAGTAATGGATTTGGGTAATGTTGAAAACTCTGGAACCTACACGTGGAACGTACCCAAGACAATGACCAAAGGAGAAAATTTTCAATTCAAAATATTTGATCCTACCAAACCAAACGATGCTTTATTAAGTGCTCAATTTAAACTTAAGAAAACACCCATTATACTATATATAGGTGCGGGAACGGCCGTTGTTGGCATTGCCGCAGCTGTACTTTTAGGAGGCAATGATAATGGAGGAAATGGAGGAGGCACAGTCGATTGTGCTAAAACCCCTTCAGACCCTTCTTGCACTACAGATTTGGCAGATCCTCCTACACCCCCTGGTGGTTGAAAAATTATTTTTTTAGAGATAATCACTTAGCTACATAATATAATCTTTGTAAATTGCATATCT
>CAZDQR010000083.1:0-11733 GCA_964507315.1 uncultured Roseivirgaceae bacterium | reverse complement strand
AGAATATTGAACACTCTAAATTAGTATGTGCCTAAATGACTATCTCTATTAATTTATAACGCTAATGAACTTTTAAGTCGCTAAAGCCGTATTAAGTACGCATCGTAAAGATGCGGTTCTGCCTATTTTGTACATTTTGATAAAACATATAATATGGTTTCTGAAAGTTCAAAACTCCCATTCGACCTTGTTGTAGATATTAAAACAAGGCTGAAAACACTTAGTGGGCAAATTAACGGAATCATAAATATGCTGGACGATGGCAAAGACCCTGAGCAAATAAATATACAGTTTAAATCGATTGATAAGGGAATACAAAAAGCACATTATTTACTCTTAGATGAAGTGTATAGAAAAGCCCTTGCCATTGGTATTGTTAAGGCAGTAGATTCTTGTCCAGGCAATTGCGGCAGCGAAGAGAAAATAGACTATCTCCAAAAAGAATTTCCTAATTTAGAATTATCCGAGTTAACGGAAAAACTGAAAGAGATTCAAGCCATAGAAAATCGCTTGAAAAACTTTAACGAAAAAAAGTAGTATAAATTTGGTGACCCCCTAGGGGTGGGTTGCATATTTGTTTTATAACTACTGAGCAAACCTAAATAAAATGGATATGAAACCACTAAAAGTTACCATTGGAATATTATTAATGTTCGCAGCTACTTTTGTTACTTCTTGTTCAATACCCGATAGCCAATCACAAAAAGTTGTTATTGTAAATGAATCTGATATTTTAAGAAAAACTATTGGTGTAAATAGAATGACCTGTGTGGGCTGTGAGGTAACATTAGAGGATAATATTTCTAAAATAGAAGGCGTGGTAAGCGTTAAGGCTTCGCATACTGATAAAGAGGCAATTATTGAATTTGATTCTACTAAAACGGATATTAGTACGATAACCAAAACGATTAAAGAATCTGGTTACAAACCTTTTAGCAAATAGCAATGGCGTTTTTCTTACAATTTGGGGAGCAAGTAGAGGGCTATGACTATAAAGTTGTAAACGAAAGAGACGCAAGGGCGAGTGCAGGAATAATGTTTCTGTTGGGTATTCTGAGTCTGTTTTCGGTTATATTTTTAGAACCATTTTTTGGGCAGAGCTATTTTCGATTACGTTTATAATTGAATTTACGGTTCGGACATTTATTAATCCGAAATATGCACCATATATGCTACTTGGCGGTCTTATTGTGAGTAATCAAGCACCAGATTGGGTAGAAGCAAAACCCAAACGATTCGCGTGGTTACTAGGTATGATATTGGGTGCAATAATGACCTATTATATAATTTTCGATATTATATCGCTTATTCCTAATGTTTGTAGAGTCTGTTTTTGGTATCTGCTTAGGCTGTTTACTCTACAAAAAATTAAATTGGAAACTGTATAATTGCCCTGGAGGCATTTGTGATGTAAAAACACCTCCCTACGAAAAACGAAAGTTAATAATCATTTTGGCGTTTGTGGGCCTTTTCTTTTTAACGTATGTATCGTTAAAAGCCTATAAATTTAATGATATTCCAAAAGTCATCATTATAAAAAAATAGAGATGAGGCTCTTAAGTGAACATGGCTTTTTGTAATTTTTATTTTTAAAGAAAAGCGCTAACTTGTTTTGTGTTAGCGGCCTTACGAGATTTTTCAAAACTAATTTTCCCAAATGTATGTGCTGGTTGTAATCGGCCTTTGCTAAAAACAGAGGATGCTATTTGTTTACATTGCCAAACAAGCCTACCGACAAGGCTCAATTTTAAAAGAGAAGAGCTTATACAACGTTTTTATGGACGAATAAAGTTAGCTGAAGCCTATGGTTTTTTGCTTTTTAAAAACAAAGGTCTCACTCAAAAATTATTACACGCTATTAAGTATAAAGCCAATAAGGAGCTGGCCATAGAATTAGGTTTAATGTTTGGTACACACTGCAAAGAGCTAAACCTGTTTTCTACAGTGGATGTTATTGTGCCAATACCGCTTCATAAAAGTAAACTTAGGCTTCGAGGGTTTAACCAAAGCGCACTTATAGCTAAAGGAATGGCTGAGGGTTTAGGTATAGAAATGAATAGTGAGGCTATTATTAGAAATGTAAAAACCACTACTCAAACCAAAAAGAATAGAATGCAGCGGTGGAAAAATGTGGACAAAACCTTTGCAGTAGTCTCAAACAGTTTAGAAAACAAACACGTGCTTTTGTTAGATGATGTAATTACCACAGGTGCTACCATCGAAAGCTGCGGCCAAGCTATATTAGACTCAAACACTACATTAAGTGTTGCTTGTTTGGCAATAGCTTAAAATGTATTCGCAGAGGGCGAAAGCCAAATTTGCTTAATGCCTCTGCCCCTCAAAATTTTTACTTTACTATTGGGCATAAAAAAAGGCGCCATTGGCGCCTTCAATATTTTTGTGAGTTCTTTCTTAATAATTAGAACCTGCTCTAATCATTGCACAACGGAAACCGATAGTTGCTGTTGCAGAATCTTGATCTATGTATCTTCTTGTACCTGGTGATAACCAGTAAGCTACATCTTTCCAAGAACCTCCTTTATAAACTCTAGAAGTATTGGTTATCAATTGCTTTTGTGGATCGTACTTATCTACATTATCAAGAAAATCGTCTCTACGCATTGGGTTTAAATCATCCATATCTTGGAAAGATAAAGGACGATATAAATCTTGTACCCATTCGTTTACATTACCAGCCATATTATAAAGGCCATAATCATTTGGTGGATACTCGTAGATGTAAGCTGTAATCATTGCTCCATCGTTTAATTTACCTGCAATACCAGCATAATCACCTCTACCTCTTTTAAAGTTGGCTAAGAAATAACCCATTTCTTTTCCGTAAGGATTTCTTAAAGAGTGACCATCCCAAGGATAAAGTCTGTTATGAGTTTGGTTTTCGTCTAACCATTGAGTTCCAATTAATGCCTGAGCTGCATATTCCCACTCAGCTTCTGAAGGCAATCTATAATCAGGTAAGATAATTCCAGATTCCAATGGAATTCTTCCATCAGATTCTGCTTCTGCCATTAAATCTGGATCCCAATCGCCATTATCAATAGCGGCAGTTTCTAATCCCATATTAACAGCGTTAGTTCTCCACTCAGAATAGTCAGTTGCTTGTCTCCAACTTACACCTACAACTGGGAAGTAACGGAAACCAGGGTATTTTAAGTAATGCTCCGCATAAGGATCGTTAAAAGCAAGTCTAGATTTCCAAACTTCTTCATCTGGTTCAATAGTTGCTTTAAAAGCAGCAGAAGAATCTGATGCCTCTACATAAAACATGTATTCTAACCAGTGAATGTTAGCTACTTCTGTTTCATCCATATAAAATGAAGCAACAGTTACAGTACGTTCGATATTATCTCTCGACATAATAACATCCTCTTCGAAAGAACCAAGAACCATTCTACCACCTTCTATAAATACAAGGTTTGGCCCTTCAGGTTGTCCGTGAAATGGATGTGTTTTATAGCCTGCAGAATCTTCATAATCCATGCTATAAGCCAATCCTGTTGACGTACTAAACTGCCCAGGATATTCACTATTTGGCTGTCCTCCTCCTTTACCACAAGCAACAAATATCAAAGCAGATAGACTCACGTAAGCCAATGCTTTTGATACACTTCGAATAGATTTCATATATTCTGTTTTTTTCATCAAAATTGTTTTCTCATTCAGTTATTAATGCTTCTTCAACATCATAAAATAGAGCGTTAATTGCACGTATTATCACTAGACAAACGCATAACACACCTATTTAATTGCCAAAGAAAAAGCAAAATACTAATTATGTGCAAGAAATGTTCAATAAATGATAAAAAAATCTTCTTTTTCTACTTCAAACGCCATGTCTTAGTGTATCAACTCATGAAAAATGGATCTTTTTTGTTTTAGAGAACCCAACACTTTATTAAGTAAGTGAAAATAGTACCTTCCTAAAATTGACTTAGTGTAGCAATTAATTTTTATACTATTTATAAGTGGCAACTAATTTTTTAGATTAAATTTGAATTTGTTCTGATCTCCTCAAGTTTATGAAAATAAAAAAGCATTTCTACTTAACCACTAAGCGTTTTTTTAATGCGCTTATGCTTATTATGCTATTAATAAGTACCGCCTATTTGGAGACAAGGGCACAAGGCAAGTTGTCTGTAATTGAAAAAGCCGAAGTTTTAATTAAATCGGAACAATTTGAGGAAGCAGATAGTCTGCTTTCTGCTTCCATTAAAGAAACCCCGCGGTTAAAAGAGTTATTTTATGTGCGAGGTAATTTGCGATTTTCGCAAGGAGATTATTATGGTGCCGCAGGAGATTTTGGGTTTGCCATAGAAATTGATAGTGATTATGCCGAAGCATTTAATATGAAAGGTCTTGCCTTGCATTATAATGGTGATCCTGATTTATCAATCGAGTATTTTTCACAGGCCATAGCGCTTAACGCTGCTTTTACAGACGCATACTCAAATCGGGGATTTGCTTATTATGCAATTGGAGCCAATGAAAATGCATATTTCGATTTTTCTAAAGCAATTGAGCTCTCTCCAAATAATACCGATCTATATTATAATAGAGGATTTGTGCGATCCGATTTGGAAGAATACATTGGCGCTATAGATGATTTTAATAAATCCATTGCTTTAGACTCATTAGATGCAGAAACATTTCAGTTGAGAGCCGATGCGGAGTTTGAAATTGGGGCGCTAGAGTATGCCCTTAACGATTATAATAGCGCAATCTTATTAGATTCGGTAGATGAGTTAAAATATGCAAGCCGAGCTTTGCTTTATAATGAGCTTGAAAACTATGAATACGCCATTAAAGATTATACAACATCCATTGTTTTGTTTGAAGAACAATATGAACCAGATCCTGAGTTGTATAATTTAAGAGGGGTTGTTTATTATAACGCCAAACAATACGAAAAAGCCATACAAGATTATAATTATGCACTAGAGCTGGAACCCTCGGCTCCTTTATTATACGAAAACAGAGGAGCAGCATTTTTTGAATCTGGGAAGTTTATAGAAGCAACCCAAGATTATACAGTTGCTATTGATTTAGATCCAATAAACCCTGAAAATTACTACTTCCGATCTCAGGCAAAATTTGAGTTAAATAATAAATTAGATGGATGCTTAGATTTAAAAAAAGCAGTGGAATTAGGGTTGGTAGAGGCAAAAAAGGAATTAAAGGAAAAGTGTAAATAGATAGGTTGGATGCAAGAATTAGTTTTAGGAATAGACGTTGGAGGAACCAATACTAAATTCGGTTTAGTAAATAAAGAGGGAGATGTGTTAGCCGAAGGCTCTTGCAAAACCAAAGGATTTCCCATATTTAAGGATTATTTAGCACACCTTGTAGCCAATGTTGAAGAAGTGTGTACCTCCTTACCTGATCATAAAATAGTAGGAGTAGGAGTTGGTGCTCCTAATGGCAATTATTATAGAGGTACTATTGAAGAAGCACCAAATTTAGAATGGGAAGGAACCGTTTATTTTACCGAAGAACTTAAAGGCTATTTTAAGAATATGCCTGTTATTTTAACCAACGATGCAAATGCTGCAGCTATTGGCGAAATGACATTTGGTAAAGCTCAAGGAATGAAAGACTTTATTGTTTTTACATTGGGTACAGGCCTTGGAAGTGGAATTGTTGCCAATGGCGAGGTTATTTATGGAAGCGATGGCTTTGCTGGTGAAATTGGCCACACCTTAGTAAATGTCTTTGGGCGAACCTGTGGTTGTGGTCGCAAAGGCTGTTTAGAAACCTACGTATCTGCAACTGGCATTAAACGAACGGTATATAAATTACTGGCCGATTACTTGTGCGATAGTGAGTTACGGGGCGTTTCTTTTAACGACTTATCGGGCCATATGATTACTGAAGCTGCACTAAAAGGCGATTTTATTGCGGAGCAAGCATTTGAATACACTGGTAGAGTACTTGGTATGAAACTGGCAGACACGGTTGCTCATTTTAGTCCAGAAGCGATTTTTCTGTTTGGAGGATTGGTAAATGCGGGTGATCTTTTATTAAAACCTGCCAAATATCATATGGAGGATAATATGCTTCGAAACTTTAAAGGAAAAGTTAAATTATTGGTTTCGGGCTTACAAAATAAGAATGCTGCAGTGTTGGGTGCGAGCTCATTAGCATGGAAAGAACTGGGTAAAAACTTATAATAATTGTAACTTAGTTATTAATGAAAAAGTGGATTTTCTTATTGATTTTAGCTGGTTGTAAAGTTTCGTCTTTTACAACCATTACTGCTCCTAATGCTAAACTTGACTCTAACAAAACGTTTCGACTTGTTGAATATGTTAATCAAGTAAATATTACGCAACCAGAATATGATAATGCTGATAATAGAAAACTAATAAACACTGCAATCATAAATGAGTTAGCCAATCGAGGTCTTAATCAGAATCAATCATCATCTGATTTAATTATAGCCTATACCCTATTAATTAGAGATATGGTAGATGCTCGCGTAGATTCAGCCGTTGTTTATAAGCCTTGGCTCGATACTAAACAGGATAGTTTTAATTATACCGAAGGCGCTTTTACATTGGTAATTATGGATGATAAAACCGGTAACATTCTTGCACAGTCCCAACTTGAGAGTGTAATGGACCGGGACCCTAAAAAGTTTAAATCGGCCATTCCTCATATGATTAAAAAAATGTTTAAGCGAATTGAGGAAGACATCAATGAGAAAAGCCAATAATCTCGTCCTCCTTTTTTTTCTATTAATTTCTATTAGTGGAATTGGTCAACCCTCCATTGGCAACGAAGGTTTTGAAGTGATCAAAGAATCATACTCATATGATAAAAATCTACCTTTTAATGCACAGGTAAAAGAGATAAAAAAGTTTGCAGGCTATACCCGAGAAGAATTTTTTTTTACTGGAGTTGGCGAGCGTGTAGGTGCTTATTTAGCTACTCCAACTAATGGAAAAGCTCCATTTGAACTTGTATTACTAATAGAAGGTATGGGAGGTTCTAAGGAAGGTTGGTGGGCAAGAGATAACTGGTCGAACGGATTAGAAACCACCGAGGCATTAATTAAGGCTGGGTTTGCGGTTTTTACCATTGATGCAGCTATGCATGGCGAGCGAGGTCCAAATCCTGATATTTTTCCTAAACCAGAATCCCTGCGAAAATCCGAACTTATGCATACCGTGCATACTATGATTAAGCATACGGCACAAGACTATATGAGGGCACTAGATTACTTGGCAACCCGAGATGATATTAACACAGATAAGGTAGGTGTTTATGGCCTAAGTATGGGCGGTGCAGTTACATTTATATTAACAGGGTTGGATAACAGAATTAGAACAGCGGTGGCAGGTGTTGCAGTAGTTTATGGCAACCAATACAGCGCAGTTAATGCCTATAATTTTACATCTCGAATTACCGACAAGCCCATTTTAATGCTAATGGGCTCAACTGATGGGTATTATACACCCGATGCCGCCACTCAACTTTTTAACTCCATAGGAGGAAAAAATAATGAACTAATCATTTTTGAAGAAGGTCATAAAGTCTCCTCTAAATATGTGCCCGTTATTGCAGATTGGTTTGAAAAAGAATTGCATTAATAGAGCAATTGTGCATTCGGTAGTAACTTTGATCTAATGAAAATTCTTGTTATTGAAGATGAGGTAAGGGTTTCTTCTTTCATAAAGAAAGGGCTCGAAGAGCAAGGGGAAGAAGTTGTTCAAGCCTTTGATGGCCAAACAGGCTTAAATTTGGCTTGTCAGCATACGTTTGATGTAATCCTTTTGGATGTAGTAATGCCATTAATGAATGGCATTGAAGTATGCAACCAGCTAAAAAATCACTATCGAATTAACACGCCCATTTTAATGCTAACCGCATTGGGCACCACAGAAGATATTGTACTTGGGTTAGAAACAGGAGCAGATGATTACCTAGCTAAGCCGTTTAAATTCAAAGAATTACTCGCTCGGATTAGCGCCCTATATCGTAGAAATAATTTGGCTAATACACCAGTAGAATTATTAAAAGCGCAAGGTGTTAAAATGAATTTAACAGCTAAAGAGGTAACACAAAATGAAGAAGTTATTAAGTTAACTGCGCGGGAGTTTAAGCTTTTAGAATATTTACTAAAAAACAAAAATAGGGTAGTAACAAGAACAGATATTTTAGAAAATGTGTGGGAAGTTGATTTTGATTTAGGCACCAATGTGATTGATGTATATATTAATTATTTACGCAAAAAAGTTGGCAAAGGGCTAGATACAAAACTTATAGAAACAGTTATTGGCATGGGCTATGTTATTAAAGACTAGGGATTAATGAAAATACGTACGCGTTTATCTGTGGAATTTTCTCTTATAGCAAGTGCTATTTTTATAGTGTTTGGTATAAGTGTTTATTGGTTTGCATCTAATCACAGAATATCCGAATTTCAAGAAAGATTAAACGAGCGGGTTTTGATTACCGAAAAGATTTTTCTAGAAAAATCTTCGTTTAGCAAAAGTGAATTTGACATTATAACCAATCAGTTTTCTAATACGCTTCCGAAAGAAACGGAAGAAGTAATCGAGATTAAAAAAAATAAAGAACTTGTTTTTAAAAGAGAATATTCAATACCGGTTTTGTCTAATTTTACACTAGTTGATACGTATTATTTTAGCTATAACAAGATCCAAGGCTTAAGTAAACGGTTTAAAATAAAAGGGAAGGAGTACCTAATTATTGTAACTGCGGTAGATGAAACAGGGTTAAAAAATTTGGCATTTCTTAGAAACAGAATTATTCTTTTGATCATCATAGGGATACCACTTTTACTACTAGGTAGCTTTGTAATTACAAAAAAAGCGCTTCTCCCACTTAGTCAAAAGATAAAACACGCGAATGCTATTGGAGCATCCAATTTACATCAAAGGTTACAAGTAATTAATTCAGAAGATGAAATTGGCAAAATGGCTATCGCTTTTAATAATTTGCTCGATCGGCTTGAGGCTTCTTTCGAAGCTCAAAAGGCGTTTATTTCCAATGCCTCACACGAAATACGAAATCCACTAACAGCCATAATTGGTGAGGCCGAAGTTACTTTGAGTAAGACCAGAGACCCTGCAGATTACATCGAATCTATGAACCATATTTTAACAGAAGCAGAAGCCTTAAATACCACGGTGAACAACCTTCTTCAGCTGTCAAAAATATCGGGCAATGAAGAAGGGGTTCACTTCGAGAACATTGATTTTATCTCTTTTATTGAAGAAGTTAAAACAAGCTTCGATTTTGTAAATCCCGCTCATGCGATAACTCTTGTGCATGCGCTGGAGAAAGGAGCTGTTTTTATAATGGGAAACAAAGGATTATTAAAAGCCGCCCTGTTTAATATGTTCGATAATGCCTGTAAATTTTCATCGAATGATGAAGTGTCGGTAAAAATTTATTTGGAGGAAGACCACCTTAAAGTGCATATTATCGATAAGGGAATTGGCATTGCAAAAACAGAATTAGAAAAAGTAAAGGCACCTTTTTTTAGAGGTAAAAACACCATTAAAATTAAGGGCTCAGGCATAGGTTTATCATTATCAGATAAAATTATTGCCTTGCACAATGGGCAACTTAGTATTCACTCAGAACTTGATGAAGGAACAGAGGTTGCGATTGCTCTTCCTTTGGCAAAGTCCTAATTGGCTTCAATAATCTATCTTTTATATTCTGACGAAGGAAGAATCTTTTACTCCAATACAAATCAGGAGTTGGAGCATCATTTATCTTCCTCTAAAATTCTAATCTCATTTTAATGTCCCTTTAATCCTGTTCTAATAGCGTGGTTCTATCATTGCAGAAAAATGGCTATAAATGATGAATACAGAAAGTAATAATGGCGGCTTATTGGCTAAGATTAAACAAGATTTACCAGCAAGTATTGTGGTGCTGTTTGTGGCTATTCCGCTTTGTTTAGGAATAGCATTGGCCAGTGGCGCCTCTCTTTTTTCGGGCTTAATAGCAGGTATTATTGGTGGAATTGTGGTTGGTAGTTTAAGCAACTCTTCGTTAGGCGTTAGTGGCCCTGCAGCAGGGTTGGCAGTAATTGTGCTTAATTCGATTGAGTCGTTAGGTGGTTTCGAAATATTTTTGGTTGCTGTTGTTATTGCAGGTGCTATTCAAATACTAATGGGCTTTTTAAAAGGAGGCGTAATTGCTTATTACTTTCCTTCTTCGGTGATTAAAGGAATGTTAGCCGGTATTGGTATCATTATTTTCTTAAAACAAATACCACACGCATTTGGGTATGATGCCGATTATGAAGGTGATTTATCCTTTTGGCAAAAAGATGGTGAAAATACGTTTACAGAGCTATTTAAAATGTTCGACTATATTTCTCCTGGGGCTTTAATAGTAAGTGTTGCTTCTTTATTAATCCTTTTAACCTGGGATAATGTGTTGGCGAAAAAACATAAAGTGTTTCAGTTAATTCAAGGCCCAATAGTAGCGGTTGCATTTGGTGTGTTTTATCATGTTGTTGCTTCGGCTTATTTTCCAGCTTATGCCATTAATGCAGTCCATTTGGTAAGTGTACCGGTGGCAGATAGCCTTTCTAGCTTTACAGCTTTATTTTCATTCCCAGATTTTAGCCACGTGTTAAGAAGCGATGTATGGCTGGTTGCATTAACCATTGCCATTGTAGCAAGTTTAGAAACCTTACTTAGTGTAGAAGCAACAGACAAGCTAGATCCGCTTAAGCGCACAACCAACGCCAACCGAGAGCTTATGGCCCAAGGTACTGGCAATATAATTTCTGGCTTAATAGGTGGCTTGCCAATTACACAAGTTATTGTGCGTAGCTCTGCAAACATTCAGTCGGGTGGTCGTACTAAGCTTTCTGCCATATTACACGGTGTTTTCTTATTACTATGTGTGTTTTCAATCCCATTTGTACTAAATATGATTCCACTAGCGGTACTAGCAAGTGTGTTGTTTGTGGTTGGCTATAAACTAGCAAAACCAAGCTTATTTAAGCAGATGTACCAGTTAGGAATGTCGCAGTTTTTACCTTTTATAATAACCATTTTAGGCATTGTTTTTACCGATTTGTTAAAAGGAATAGCAATAGGGTTAACCGTTGGAGTATTAATGATTTTAAGAAATAGCATTAAAAACTCTCACTTCTTACATAAAAAGGAATCGGACAATGGTTCACATAAAGTAAAAATGACATTGGCAGAAGAAGTTACCTTTTTGAATAAAGGTGCCATTTTAAAAGAGCTGAACAACTTACCTGAAGAAACTCAATTAACTATTGATATGAGTAAATCGGCTCATATTGATTACGATGTGTTGGAGATTATTGATAATTATAAAAATACTGCTGAAAGTAGAGGGGTAACTGTAGAGCTCATTAATAGAGGAGAGGAACAAACGGCAGATTATTAATTGAATAAGCGAAACCCTCAATCAAAATGGACAAAAAGAGCGATAAGCTAAAATTTTTAGTACTAATCGATTTTTCTGAGAACGCTTATAAAGCATTAAAATATACTATTTCATTGGCAAAATCGGCAAACGGAAAAATTGTGCTGCTCTATGTTGCTTCACCTAGAATCCTTGCTAATTCAGATGGTGAAACAGTGGCTTTAGAACCAATGGATATTGATACAAATAAGGCAAAAGTACAGTTAATATCTATAGAGATAATCACTTAGCTACATAATATAATCTTTGTAAATTGCATATCTA
>CAZDQR010000082.1:0-11739 GCA_964507315.1 uncultured Roseivirgaceae bacterium | reverse complement strand
CATGAGCATGAGCAAAGCCATTCCTACACTCTTGACAAACACCTTTCGCATCCGGAGGACAAAGGTGCGTATCTCGCTTACCATCAGGATTACTCGAGTCACGAACATCATTGTGATAATACTCTTCACCAGGTGAAGCAAACCTATCCAATATGCGATGCATATCCGGAGTGTAAGACATATCAGGAGCACCTATAAGATTTTTTTCATCTTCATTAACCCAAAGACGAGCAGCCTCAGAAATATTATAATTACCTGTATTTAAGTATGGCACATCCACATTAGCATTTAAACGAACACTACCTCTTAATAAGCCAAGGGCATTAGCATTTGTTGTTAATTGAGCAGTTGATGCATGCCCATAATTTGCTGCTCCATATAAATTAAAATTGCTGGCCACAGAGGCATTAATATCTAAAATATAGGTTTGGTCTGTTCCTTTATCAATTTCTATTCTGTAAAAATTTGCAACTCCAAAACAATCAATAGACTGATTTTTTGAACCATTTAAGAAATTAGCATCAATAATTCCATCTGTTGCTTCGCTCGAATAAGAGGGTGCCATTCTATTGGTAAACTCTGCTCTACCAGCATTTGAAAAATCACTATAAAAATTAAACTGGTGCCTAGCATCGGCAGTTCCAACGTTTAATTCGGCAGAAGCACCGATTTGTACATCTCCATAAACATCAATGGTTAAATCATTGGTAGCTACATTGTCATTAATTTTAAAAATACCGTTAGAAATAACAAAATCGCCATTTAGTTTATAGTCAGACAACATGGTTGCTATATCTGCGCCACCCGTCATATTAACAGTAAGGTTATTATAAAGCCTCGCTTGGTTTAGGTTAACCCCTGTTCCATAAATAATAACGCTCCCACCCACAATGGAATCTGCAAAAACAGTGGTTGAACCTGAAGGAAAATTATCATTTTGAAATACATCCCCGGCAAAGGAGATTGTTCCATTTCCTTTAATGCTGAAGAAATCGTGGCCTGAGGTATTTACTATATCTAATACTCCATTTACTTCTAAAATAACACCGTCAAGGTTATCAGCGTTCATTGTAACAGTTCTACCGGAAAGAATTGTTACATTATCTGTAGCAGTAGGTACACCACCAATAACCGGTGTTCTTAACGAGCCATCGGACACAGTTGTCCAAGTAAGGGGGTCGGTCCAATTACCAGTTTGGAAAGAATACCAATTGCCAGGAACAAGTTGTGCTCCTTCTCCTACCGTATAATAACCCGTAGGTAAGGAAATATTACTTACATCTACTACTAATTGATCCCCATTGGCTACAGAATAGCCATTAGCTAAAAATCGTGTATAGTTATCTGCCATGGTAGCACGGTAAAGAAGCACATAATCTGATGCACTCCCACTAAACGGAAGGCCTGCTGTTCCAAAATCAAAGGTCATTGATACTGCAGCACTTCCTGTACTTTCGGCATACCAACTTCTGGCCCAACGAGAATCTAACACGCCTGGGTCCACTACAATATTGGCAGTAACACCATCAGCATGTGCGGTATTATCATGGCCTATCATTACAAATTCATTTGCACTATTTAATGAGCCATTTAATTCACTTATTTGCAAGGCATCACTAAACCCTGAAGTGCTAAATTTATCTACTCCATTGCCAGTACCAATACCCATAATATCATTTACGAAGGCAGCATCAAAAGCAAGGTCTTTACCATAAAAATCGTTGGTAATGGCAATACCATATTTTTGGCTTAGGTAATTCTCAACAATAAGCCGTTCTCCATCATTAAGTGCTTCTCTGTAAAAAATAAGTTCTGCTATATCTCCATTAAAATAGGTTCCATAATTATTATTAAGTGCCCCCAAAATAAGGTCTGAACCAGTATCGGAAATATTTCCTGCAGAGGTCGACTGACTGCCTGATGTCGAAGATTGTAGAAATATTTCTTGTAATGACCCATTAAACCTATTTGTAAAAACAAAATCTTCTGAGATATTAAGAGCCCCTGAAGCTAATCGACTATTTGAACCATTATGCACATCAAAATTTAGTCTTGCACTACTATATGTAAACGCACTATAACTTTGCCCAGAACCTGAAGTTGTTCGCTTAGAATATATTCCACGGGCTGCATTATCTAATGTAGCATTATAAACAACCGCAATTATTGTAATTCCACCAAGTGCATTGTCTAAACTTGTATTATTACCAAGGAACAGATATCTCTCCGTTCCATCAAATCGTACCGCATCGTGATTGCCACTGAATAGTCCGCTAGTTGCAAATAGAGGTTCTTGACCTACCGATGCGGCTGGATTTTGTATAAAATCATTCCCATTACCGCTTAGATCAGGCCAAGTGGTAACATTGGCACCATCCGCTAACCCCAGTGTACTAGCATCAAGCCAAATAATGTTGGCTTTTTGACCTCCTATACCAGTAGCATTACCAACACCCGCGGGGCCAGTTTGGGCTAGAGAAAAAGATAAACTAATTATGAAAACAAAAACAAAGGATAAAAATTTCATACCAAATAAAATAGATGAGTGCAATTATTATAGCTAGTTACAAAAATACAACCTTATAACAAATAATTTATACGATAAAGCACGTATTAGTAACTACATTAAACATATTAATTTTATTTGGTAAAACTATGCTAAGGAGCAACTAATGCCACTTTTAAGCCATTTTACTTTAAATGGGCATTTATTTTGGTTAAATTTATTTTCAACCATTGCATCTATTTCCTTAAAATGAGACCAACCAGAGTAGTGAATTGGTATAAACGTGTTCACATTTAATACCTCAGCGGCATTAATGGCCGATTTAACATCGAAGGTGTATTGGCCTAACCCTGTTAAGTGTTTAAACTGTACCGAGCCTAAATGAAAAACACCTACATCTATGGTAAATCTATGGGCTATTTCCTTAATGCCCTTAAAAAAAACGGTATCGCCCGAAATATAATAGGCTCCATTTTCTTGCCCATCCCATTCAATGATAAAGCCAATTACATCACCTGCTATAAAGTGAGGCACCCACCAAGGATGATGTTGTGCTGGTGTAGCTGTTATTTTCAGCCCAGGCACTTTGGGCGTTTCTACAGAAATTGATTCCCAATTATTTAACCCTACGCCATTTTTTAGTGTTTTAGCCCCAGGAACAGTTGTTATTACCCTTTCTATTGATTTGGCAAACTTTTTACCCGCTCTATCGAAATTATCTTTGTGCTGGTGATGGCTTAATAGAATTAGATCAATATCGCCAATCTGTTCCTTTGTCAAGGAAGGGTTGCTACTCTTTCGAGAAAATGCCCCATAACCAAAGTGGTATAACTTTCCTGCTTTATCCAACACGGGATCTGTCATTATGCGATAGCCGTTGATATCGAGAATAATGCAAGCTGTATCGATGTAGGTAATGGAGATTTGCATGGATTAAAAATACAGAACTTGTTGCTGTAAAAAAAGAAAAGGGCTCGGTTGAGCCCTGAGATTATCGGGTCTTACGCCCGATAATGACGTGGTAGCTGGATTTAGCTCTTATTTGCCTTATTGTTAGTCGCCTGATTATGACGTAGTATTTAAGTTTGGTGATAAAATCCAAGATCAGCTATAATCCTGCAACCTCTGCTTCTCTGTGGATTTTTTTAACTAATCCTTGTAGAACCTTTCCTGGGCCGCTTTCTGTAAAATTAGTGGCACCGTCCGCTACCATATTTTGTACAATTTGTGTCCACTTAACTGGGGCTGTTAATTGTTTTATAAGATTGGCTTTGATTACTTCAATATCCATAGAGGGCTTAGCTGTTACATTTTGATATACAGGGCAGGTTGGCTTATTGAATTTTGTTTCGCTGATTGCATTTTCAAGCTCCACTCTAGCAGGTTCCATTAATGGCGAATGAAAAGCTCCTCCAACTGGTAAAGGAAGCGCTCGTTTTGCTCCTGCTTCTTTCATTTTTTCGCAGGCAACTACAATGGCTTCATTACTGCCAGAAATAACTAATTGGCCAGGACAATTATAATTAGCGGCTACAACCACGCCCTCAATACTAGCGCATACTTCTTCTACTTTTTCATCTGGCAAACCAAGTATTGCCGCCATTGTAGAAGGATTTACCTCACAGGCTTTTTGCATCGCTAATGCTCGCTTATACACAAGTTTAAGTCCATCCTCAAAACTTAATGCCTTATTAGCAACTAAGGCCGAGAACTCCCCTAATGAATGCCCTGCAACCATATCTGGCTTGAAATCTGAGCTTGTTAACGATAAAATAACAGAATGTAAAAATACCGCTGGTTGCGTAACCTTCGTTTGCTTAAGCTCCTCAGCGGTTCCTTCAAACATAATTTTGGTGATATCAAACCCAAGAATTTCATTTGCTTTATCAAATAGTTCTTTGGCTTGAGCGTTTGATTCGTATAAATCTTTTCCCATCCCTGGGAATTGTGCTCCTTGTCCGGGATAAATGTATGCCTTCATAATAATAAGTTATTTGATGCAAAGATATACCGAGAATAAATACTTCACAATTGCTAAAGTATTATCCGATCAGAAAAATGAGTAGCGTTTATTAAACAATGTTCGGTTTTACCAAACCAATGCAACCTGTTGCGAGCTACAACATCATAAGCCCAATTGCGTATAAATTTAGGAACTACATAAAAAGCCCCCATTAAATGATATGGAAAGCCTAAGTCTCTAACTATTCGTAAAAAAGCATCGCTTTTAGTACTAATATCTCCTCTACTGTAATAGAGTACCGAGTTGGTATCTACTCCTACTTTCTCTGATATTTCAAGGCCTATTTCACTCGACAAGGATGAAAATACCAACACCTTTTTTCTATCCAATTTTAATAACAGCTGAACCGTTTTATTGCATAATATGCACTCTGAATCAAATAGCACAAGAGGCTTATCCATTTATAGTGTAGAAAATTTAATAAAGGATTTGTACCCAACCTGTTAATCTCTTATTCTTATCAACGTCTCTTCGGAGATCAAACTCCACTTCTGCTGCATAAAAATAGACTCCGCTAGACATCAAATTTCCATTATCGTCTTTCCCATCCCAATTAATAAAGATAGATTTTTCACCGCCACTTTGGTACGTATATATAGCCTCTCCCCATCTATTAAATACTATAAACTTTACAGATATAACAAACCTTGGACAAGTTGATTCTGTTTGGCCTGAAAACTCATCAAACGGCCTAAAAACATCATTAGAGCCATCTCCATTAGGTGTAAACACATTTGGCAAGTCATAATAAGGACAATTGTCATTACAAACTGTTTCACTAACTAGGCTTTCATTATTAGACCTATCTACTGCTGTTATATAATAACAACCCGCAAACGAATTAAGGCCAGTATGTAAAAAGGTAGTGTCTTTTACAAAGTCAATTTTTTCAAACGTATCCTCCTCTCCTGTTAAGGAAAAATAAATATTATAGCCCTTAATTTCATCATCTAAATCACAAGATTCTCCTTCAACAGCAATCGATTTATTCCAATTTAATGTGTTAAAATATTCACTAAACTCGCATCCTTGGTTTAAGAACACTTCATTACAATCTCGTGTAGTTAAAAACAATTCTGGCGGACAAGGTGTAATAGTATCGTTGGGTTGTGCACATATAATTTGAGACAAATTAATTTGTGGAGACTCAATATTAGGGTTTCCATAAGAGCCAAATACTTGCACATAATAGCAGTAGAGCAATTGATCGCTTAGATCTTCATTATTAAATCTACCATCATCGTGGTAGAAAAATCCATTCTTACTTACATCTACACTGTCAATAAGCACTAATTTTTTTGGTGCTGAAGCTTCTACTCTATCCCTATAAATATAATGGTAAGGATGCGCAAAAGATTGATTAGACCATGGCACATTGGCCGACCATGTTAATTCAATTGCTCCTGTGAGCGAAGCTGGCTCATTATACACCGATGATGCTGTGGAAGATCTAATTTCAACTCCACTATTATCGAAAAGTTTTACAGTATAATGAAATGGATTTTCGGATGTATTTAATGCAACATCTACAAAAGTTGTATCAGAAGAACTGTTCATTACTTTTATACCAATATCGCCTTCGAACCCAGTTCCACGCCATAATTCGTAGGAGTATGGAGGAGGAAATAAGGCTTGATCGATCTCAAAAGGGCCACGCCAGCTTATGGTT
Organism: uncultured Roseivirgaceae bacterium; assembly: GCA_964507315.1. GTDB lineage: Bacteria > Bacteroidota > Bacteroidia > Cytophagales > Cyclobacteriaceae > JAKISE01. Next base: position 5,541 of record CAZDQR010000082.1, on the reverse strand, counting down.
ATTTCTCCGTTATTCAAGTCTGTTTTATCTACCGTTACATGAGTAATGGCAGGGCCATCCGCTTTTATAATTCCACACGATTCTGTTGAAACATAGCTTTCTCCATTTTGAGGGGATGGGAAAACAGCGACTAAACGGTAGCAATAATTGGCATCAAAAGCTAGTTTTTTACCTTCATTATCATCTTTATAATTGGATACATCAACACCAACTTCATCAATTAACACATAACCTGCATAATCTGGCATACCTGTATCACATTCATCAGGAGCTAAAGGGTATGTATCTACCCGCCTCCAAATTTGTATTTTTTCTGCGTTGCTGCAGCTGTAATCATCCCAAGAAAGGTCAATAGTTCGGTTGGAGTTAACAGTTGCCTGCAAGTTTTGAGGAGCTGGAGCTACGACAATAATGTTAACCGTTCCGAATTCTACCAATGGCACGCCTTCATTTGGTTGATCCGTTACTTTAAAAGTAACGAGGTAAGGCTGCTCCCGTACTTGGTCGCAAGTAGTGTTCCAATCAAAATTAACCTTACCGGGTTGTGGCATAAACTCTGAGGGGTTTGGTAAATACGTTGCAGGCGACTCAGGGAAATATAAAACCACAGAAAAGACTTCAATTTTTACAGGATCGCCATCTTCATCGGTAGCTGTTACATCAAAATTTACATTATCACCAGCCTCAACACAAATGTCGTCTGGTAAGTTGAGCCTAGGTCGGTTATTATCGCAGTCATCAACAATAATTTGCATATCTCTAACTACCGAACCAATTAAAAAATATTGCCCTTCAAGTTTCCTGTATTCTTTTACAATAAAAGCCACATTATACTCCCCAGCTTTACCTGGTGAGTTCCAAACCATATCACCTGTTAAAGGGTCGATGGTTAATCCCGCAGGCACATTGGTAGTTCCTTCTTCAAAGCCTCCAAATTCAGGAGCGTTCATTACTCGATAGTTATCTACCGGTGTATTTCTTGCTTTTCGAGGAGTAACAAATTCAAAAGCTAAGCTATCGCCATCTCTATCAAAAGCACCTGGGTTGTGGAAAAAAGCCACGCCAGTACATCCAAAATCAATGGGTGGTACCAACATCTCAGGTAAATACATGTTGCAACCAAGGGTTCCATCAAATCGAATTACAGTTTCTACATAAAACGGAGTTTCAACGGAGTTATCCATATTCACGATACCTTCGTTTCTGTTATGCTCTTTATAGCTTATTACATAAATGCTATTTCCACTATAGGTATGCTCAACTCTAAATCTTGTAATACCTACTCCGTTTCCTCCATCAATAGGCTGTTCATCAAAGATTATAGTAACTCTAGAATCTTCCCTAATATTTTCAATCGGCTCACTGCCATCACCAAAATCGATGGCACCTCCGCCAAAAGGAACTTGCCCGTCAATTAAATCAACATAACCAGTAATAAACACCACTACCGTTTTGCTTTGGCAGTTTAAACGCTGAACAGTAATTTCACCTGCCCTTATATGTGTTGCAGCACTTGGTATTGATATAAAAATTAGGATTATTCCAAAAAATAAGACTTGTAGTTTTTTTATCATCAAAATAAATCTCTTTTAAAATTTAAAGATAGAACCAATTATGTACCTATTAACATGATTACAGCAAAAAAAGTTACACAAACCTTTAAGTATGTTGTAACATTTCTAAATATCCTATGCACTATAATTGTAACTCATAAACGATACTTTTATTTTGAATAACCCAATCATTTCGTATAAATGGAATAATTCTGAAGATTTTTTAGATTTTAACGCTCAAGGCTTAACTCTTAATGTAAAAAACACACCCCTCCACATTTCCTTTTCCTCTCTTTTATCTATAAAACTAGATATTAAAAAAAAACTTGCCCCATTAATATCAGGAGCAATATTTGCCAGTTTGGCTATGGTTAATATTTTACTCGAGGGGGCAAGTTTATCAATGATTGGGCTATTAAGTATAGGAATGCTCGTTTTATATATTGGCCTCACACAATATTGGGTAATTACGTTAGATCAATTACAAGAAAGCAAGGCGCATTGGATCTCTAAAAATAAATGCGCAGAATTTCCAAAAACTTTGGTTAACATCATTGATTACAGAGTATCAAAAGGGTTTCTTCCTCCTTTTTATTTACTATTAAAAAAAGAAGAGCTAGTTAGTTCCATCGCTGAAGCAAACATTCAACAAACACTTAAAACACCTTTAGAGTTATATTTAACTCCACCAAGGCAATTAGCAGATCAGGTTTTATTAAAACTCGAATTAGAAAAATTAAACCAAACACTTACCTACGTTATAAACAAACCTTATTTAACAACAGGTACCCTTCAAATAAATAAAGAGGCTATATTAAATATGGAATATTAGCAGATTAGCATATTAAATTTATCTTTGAGACTGATAGTTGGAATACATGCACGATAAATACAATAATAAAACAAAATATACCCCAATTCTACCCTCGCAAGACGAATGGCCGATTGTAAAATTGAGCAAGAACATGCAGGGCTTTATTCAAAAAGTATCGCAAGATAGTTTTGACAAAATAAAGGAGATAAAAAAAGGGAACGAACAATTAATTGAAGAACTTGAGCGCACTCGTTACAGAGAAAAACTACGGGTTCAAAAAATGCCTTGGAGTGTTGATCCAGAAGACGATTATGATTTCTGGAAGGGTGTAAAAAAACAGCTTGTTGGCAGTAATGGAACAAGTTCTGAATCTTCTCAAAATTCGGAACGAATACTAAAATCTATCACCGATAGGTACGCCAATGAAATTGCAAGTGCTTTTAAACCATCCTCTCATAGGTTTGCACGTAGAGTAACAAACTTTGGTTTTGCTCGATTATTAAATGCCGCTCATTCAGGCAGATTTTCGGGTTTGTTTAGAGCTCGGCACACGCTAAGAGATAAAATCAGAATTAGAGGTAGTGTTGATCATATACGTGAGCTTTCGAAGAAAGGCACTGTAATTATGGTACCCACTCATTTTAGCAATTTAGATTCGATGCTTATCGGATGGGTAATTCAAGCCCTGGGCCTACCTCCGTTTATTTATGGTGCTGGCCTTAATTTATTTAACATTAAGCTATTTGCTTATTTTATGAATAGCCTTGGCGCATATAAAGTAGATAGGCGAAAAAAGAATTTAATTTATTTAGAAACCTTAAAAAGTTATTCGGATTTAGCTATTCAAGATGGTTGCCATAGTTTATTTTTCCCTGGAGGCACGCGTTCTCGATCGGGCGCAATTGAAACAGAGCTAAAAAGAGGGCTTTTAAGTACAGCTATTCAAGCACAACTTGCAAATTTTAAAAACGGAAAGGATCAGAAAATTTATGTTGTACCGGTAGTTTTCAATTATAATTTTGTGCTAGAAGCTCCTTCGCTCATAGATGGTTTCTTAAAGCAAAAAGGCCAGGAGCGCTATTATAAAGAAAATGACGAGTATTCAACTTCATATAAAATTTCTAAATTTTTATTTAAATTTTTCACTAAGCAATCCGATATATCTGTATCTATTGGTAAACCATTAGATTTATTTGGCAATTATGTAGATAAGGATGGCCATAGCTTAGGTAAAAATGGTAGATATATTGCCACAAAAGACTATTTTCTAAAAAATGGGGAGTTTGTAGATGACCCACAACGAGATGGTGAATTTACACGAACGCTTAGCAAGAGAATTGTTGAAGAATTTCATATAAACAATGAAGTATTGCCTAGCCATTTAGTGGCCTATGTTGGGTTTAGGTTATTGCAAAAAAAGTTTCCTGATTTAGACCTTTTCAACTTTTTAAGATTACCCGAAGACGAATTACTACTTGATTATGGCGAGTTTTCACTAGCAATAGACTCCTATAAAAAAGTTATTTTCCAATTTGAGGAGGACGGCAAAATCTTAACAAGCCCCGGTTTATTAAAACCTACTAATGAGCTTATTGAAGAAGGACTAGAAAATTTAGGAATTTTCCATGCTAAAGTCCCTTTATTAAGAAATGAACAAGGCGATATTGAAACTGAAAGCCTAAGTATCTTATACTATTACCATAACCGCCTTAACGGGTATAATTTCGAAGAATATGTCAGCTAAATATGTAGGAGTAATTGGTGCTGGCAGTTTTGGAACAGTGGTAGCCAATTTATTGGCGGCTAATACAAAGGTTAAGTTATACACCCGCAGCCCAGAAAAGTTAAAGAGTATAAGAGATTCGCGAACAAATTTAGGCTACAACTTACACGATAACATAGAAGTAACTAATAGTTTAGAAGAGATTGCTGGTGAATGCGAAACATTATTCCCAATCATTCCTTCCTCAGGGTTTAGAAAGTTAATGAGAGAGTTCTCTCCATTTCTTCACCCCTATCATACCATGATTCATGGTACTAAAGGGTTAGATGTTACACTACCTGCAGGAATGACTATTGATGAAAACAATGTTGAGTTTAATAGGAGCAATGTAAAAACCATGAGCGAAGTAATTCGCGATGAGAGCATTGTAGTAAGAATTGGTTGCTTAGCCGGCCCAAATTTGGCTAAAGAAATATATAATAAACAACCAGCAGCAACAGTTGTTGCAAGCTCTTTTGATTCAGTTATAAAAGAAGGGCAACGATTATTACGAAGCGACTTATTTCAGGTATATGGCAATAAAGACTTAATTGGAATAGAGCTAACCGGTGTACTTAAAAACATTATTGCCTTAGCTTCTGGTGCCCTTAATGGCCTTGGGTATGGTGAAAATGCTAGAGCTATGCTTATAAGTAGAGGCTTGGTAGAAATGATTTATTTAGGCAAAGAATTAGGCGGCAACTTACAGTCTTTTATTGGCTTGGCAGGTGTTGGTGATCTTGTTGCTACTAGCTCTTCAAAATTTAGTAGAAACTTTACAGTAGGTAATAGACTAGCTAAAGGCGAAAGTATTCAAGAAATTATTCTTTCGATGAATGAAGTTGCTGAAGGAGTAAACACCGTTAAAATAGTAAAGAAATTTGCCGAGCATTACGGATTTAGAGCACCAATTACAGAAACCCTGTTCAAAATACTTGATGGCACAAAATCTGTGGAAGATGGCCTTACTTACTTAATGAAAATACCACTTAATGTGGATATTGATTTTATGTAAAACTCACCTCTGCATAGCTTCCAATCTTTTTAATAAAGGAGGATGAGAATAATGAAAAAACACATAAGTAGGATGTGGCTGCAAATTGCTTAAATTATCTACTGATAGCTTTTTAAGTGCCAAAGGCAAATCATTGGCATTGGTGGTATCAATAGCAAACTTATCAGCTTCAAACTCATTTTTACGGCTAACCACATTTGTTAAAATACTAGTAATAAACGATATAGGTGTATAAAGCATTGTAAACGCAATTAGATTTAGATGGAGTTCTAAGCTATTAGCACCCAAGGCAATCGATAAGTTTTCATTAAAAATAAAGAGCGACATTATATACAGCATTACTCCCGTTTGCATGACAGAAGACACCAAACTGCCAATTATACGTTTCTTTTTATAG
>CAZDQR010000081.1:0-11972 GCA_964507315.1 uncultured Roseivirgaceae bacterium | reverse complement strand
CTGAAGGTTTAGTAACAGTTACAGTTTCACAAGTTGGAGATGCTAACTTTAATGCAGCAACTGCTGAAACTACTTTTAATGTTACAGTTCCTACCAAAGAGGATCAAACGATCTCTGTTAGCGCAATTGAAGATAAGCTAACTACCGATGCTGATTTTGAAGTAGTTGCTTCAACTACTTCTAGTTTAGCATTAACTTATAGCGTAACTGGTCCTGCTTCAATTGCAGGAACTACCATTACATTAGATGGAACTGAAGGTTTAGTAACAGTTACAGTTTCGCAAGCAGGCGATGATAGCTTTAATGCAGCAACTGCTGAAACTACTTTTAATGTATCAATTAAGGCAGACCAAACAATTAGCATTACTGCAATAGCAGATAAGCTAACTACTGATGCTGATTTTGAGGTGGTTGCTTCAACCTCTTCTAGTTTAGCATTAACCTATAGTGTAACTGGCCCTGCTTCAATAACAGGAACAACGATTACATTGGATGGTACAGAAGGTTTAGTAACGGTATCAGTTTCTCAAGCAGGTGATGCAAGCTTTAATGCAGCAACTGCTGAAACTACTTTTAACGTAACCGCTCCTGCTAAAGCAGACCAAACAATTTTAATTACTGCCATAGCAGATAAGTTAACAACGGATTCCGCTTTTGATGTTATTGCTTCTACTACTTCTAGTTTAGCATTAATATACGGTGTAACTGGCCCTGCAACTATTGCTGGAACAACCATTACATTAGATGGTACTGAAGGTTTAGTTACTTTAACAGTTACTCAGGCGGGTGATGCGAACACTAATTCAGCCAAAGCTGAAATTACCTTTAATGTTACAGCTCCTGCAAAAGCAGATCAAGTAATCACTTTTAATACCATTGAAGATCAATTGCTAGAAGCGGGATCTGTGATGTTAGGTGCCACTTCTGATTCAGGATTAGAAATTACTTATGAGGTTTTAGATGGCCCTGCTTCATTGGAAGGAAACGTAGTAACATTTACAGGTTTAGGTACTGTTACTGTAAAAGCTTCGCAAATAGGGAATGATTCTTTTAATGCAGCAGTTGCTGTGGAACAATCATTTGAAGTAGTAACGGTTACAGGAGTTAATGTAGAATTGGCTAGTCCAGTTCAAATATATCCTAACCCTGCTGTTAATTACATCCAAATATCTGAAGCTTACGATGCCATTAGAATAATATCTAGCAATGGAGTAGTTGTGTATCAATCTACCAATGGTAGTAACCAAATTGATGTTAGCGACCTTAACTCTGGTAGTTATATTGTAATGATATCCACCAAAACAGGAACACACACTGTTAAACTTTTAAAGAAATAAATTAATTCTTTTATATTCCGAGGTACGAGGAATCCTATAAGGCAATAAACCTCCTCGTCCCTCGGAATTAAAACACAAACACTAAAAAAATGAAAACAAAACACATAGCATACGTAGCAATAATCGTCTTTAGCATAGGCTGTAAAGGAAAAACCATTGATCCAGTTAAGGCAACAGCCGTAGAGTTAAAATTAGCTGCCTTACAAAACGAAAGTAAGCCTTGGAGTGTAACAAGTGGTTCTGTAACCAAAGATGGCTTTGATGTAAGCAGTCAGTTTGATGGGTTTACCTTAACTTTTGGAGAGTTTACCTACTCCTCTAAAAATGGACTTAATAGCGCTTGGCCAAGTACAGGCACCTGGGAATTTAGCAATGATAACCCAAACAAAATACTCCGAAATGATGGCGTATTAATGGATGCAACTGTCGCAAATAATAGCCTTACGCTTAAATTTAGAGTTTCTGATGTTGGAGGCCGGTCGAATGGATTAGACGGTGAGTATGTGTTTGTACTCTCTGAGTAGTAATAAGCAAGAGTTCAAGCTCAGCCCAACTAGTTTGTCATTGTCTGGCCTTATGCCAGACAATCTCTTTGGCTAACCAGCCAAGAAAATGCAGTGCTTAAATAACGGGCTCGGTAGAGCCCAGAGATTACCGAGTCTAACGCTCGATAATGACGATAAGATAGATTTCAAAATTTCATACCTGGGGTGCGGCAAGGTGTCGTGCCCTATTTGTTTTTCTCCAACTGCTGAATTAGCACCCTAAAATCTTTTGGGTAAGGAGCCTCGAAATTATATACATCTCCATTGAGTCCGCTTAAACTCAGCTTATAAGCATGTAATGCAAACCGTTGAATCAGCGGATTTTCAACTGAGTCTTTTTTGAGGTTATACTTTTTCTTGATGTCAGAAAGATAAAATGGTCTTCCTCCATAAAACTCATCGCCCACAATAGGCGCATTAAGTTCTGCTAAGTGCACTCTAATTTGGTGCATTCTGCCTGTTACTGGGCAGCACTCCACCAAGCTATACCTATTATAAATACCTAAACTTGTAAACGAGGTTTCGGAGTCTTTGCCTTTACTATTGTTTATTACCACCTTGCCTTTGCCTGTAGTTATAAGTGCGGCATTAACAACTTTGTTCTTAAACTCGTGGCTCCCTTCTACTACTGCATGGTACACCTTACTTACCTCACGTTTTTCAAATTGAATGGCCGCATGCCTATACGCTTCTGGGTGTTTGGCAATTAATAATACACCACTAGTATCTTTATCCAGTCTGTGGCACATTTGCGCATCTGCCCAATACTCTTTAGCAAGCTTGTTTACATTAAATCGAGATGCCCTGTCATCCAACGAAGCTATGAATGGAGGCTTGTTGATAACTATAAAGTCATCATCTTCAAATAATATCCAATTCTTCAGTTTTAGTTCTTTGCTCATGGAGAGGTAGTTTATCTTTCTGCAAAGAAAAGCTAAAAACTGATCCTTTACCAATTTTACTCTTAACCTCTATCGTAGATTTATGAATACCTAGTAAATGTTTTACAATAGCCAAGCCCAAACCATTACTTGCCCTGTTTTTAATTTTGGTTCTACTTTTATCTACACGATAAAACCGTTTAAAAATTTGAGAGATGTCTTCTTCAGGAATACCAATCCCGGTATCCGCAATTTGGACTTCTACATATTCGGTACTCTCAATAATTTTAATTCTTACTTTTCCTCCTACATTGTTATACTTAAGCGCATTAGATACCAAATTTTGTATTACCTGCCTAATTCGAATATAATCAGCATACACTATAGAGGTGGGTGGCTTTTTGCTACGTTTTAATGAAACCTCTGCTCTGGTAGCTTGCTGTTCAAAATCATCGATAACTTCATCTACTAACTTTACTAAATCAAAATGATCGTTCATTAAAACGACACCTCCTGTTTCTATTTGAGTCAGCTCTAATAAATCTCTTACCAACTTATCCAAATAATCGAGGCTGTTGGCAGATTTTGTTAAGAACTTATATCGAACTTCCTCATCATCTACCGCTCCATCTAGTAAGGTGAGCACATATCCCTGTGCTGCAAAAATGGGTGTTTTTAACTCGTGAGAAATGTCTGCAATAAACCTACTCCTAAAATTAGCCCGCTCGTGTAGTTTGGCAATTTCTTTTTCCTTACGCTTTTGCAGAATTATTAAATTCTTATAAATGCGATTAGAAATGGCTAAATTAAAAGAGGCCTGAGGCAGGTCATCCGTTTTAATTCCTCTTAAATAAGAAGAAATAGTATCGCTTAGTTTTAATGCATCTCTAAGAACGACATACTCGTTGGCCAACCAAAACACCAACCCATTAACCACAAATGAGGAGCCCGCAATTGTTATTAATAACCTTTGTGAAATGCCAGCAGAATAAAGTAACAAGGTGAGAATAACAGATGTAATTAACGCAATTACAAACGTAAGGGTGTGTTTATTCATTACGCTCGAACTTATAACCTACCCCTTTTATAGTACTAATAAAATGGTCACCAATTTTTTCTCTAATTTTTCTAATATGCACATCTACCGTTCTGGCAAGTACATATACATCCGAGCCCCAAATATTTTTTAGTAGCGTATCTCTATTAAAAACTTCATCTGGTTTGTTAGCCAAAAAATATAACAGCTCAAATTCTTTACGAGGCAGCATCATTTTTTTACCATCCAACTTTATCGAATAGCTAATTCTATCAATGATTAAATTACCCATTTCTAAGACACCTGTGAGTTCTTCCTTTTTTTCTGATCGCTTAAAGTAGGAGTTAACTCTACTTAACAGTGCCCTTGGTTTTATTGGTTTCGAAATAAAATCATCAGCGCCTGAATCAAAAGCGGCCACCTCAGAGTATTCTTCTACCCGAGCCGTTAAAAATATAATATGTGCTTTTGATAATTCCGGTTCCTGCCTCATTAATCTACAGGCCTCCACCCCATCCATACGGGGCATCATAATATCTAAAATAATGAGTTCAGGTAGTTTTTGCTTTGCGACTTCCAACGCTTTAATGCCATCCTCTGCCTTATATACTTGGTAGCCCTCTTTTGATAAATTATATGATAATAGATCTAAAATATCTTCGTCATCATCTACAATTAGGATTTTATGTGGAGCGTTATTGGACATATTTATTTTTTACAAAAATACGAAGGAGCTGGATTCGCAACGCAATCATCGTATTATTAAAATGTTATCAATTGGGGTAGCGTTTTTTCCAATGAGCTATAAATTTACTCAAATCATTATTAAATTCTTGTGCTAAGTGCTCATCAAATTGAGATTGTCGCTCTCTGTATTTTAGAAAAGATATGAATCCTGCATTATTCATACTTAAGTTATGAAATAATTTTTTATAACGTTCGGGCTTAATAAAGCTAACGGTGTCTATCGTCAGTTTAAATGAGTTCATAAAAGAAGACTTGTGCCACTCTTTTTCATCAATTGGCAATGATTCTATAGCTTTATAGATACTATCTAATTTAGAGGCACTTGCCACCATATACTTAGTAAACTTCTCGCTATCACTAAGCCTTGCAGCATAATCTATGGCTTCTTTAGAATTTTGGCCATACGTTAATTCTAAAAACTCAAATGCTCCTTTTCTACCAATAAACGAGGCTAAGTTTTCATTAAAAGTCATGCTGTCGGGCACAAACACAGTGCCGTGGGTAAGTTCATGAATTAGCGTATTACTCATGCTGCCCACAGAGCCTTCTAGCATATTTGATAACACCGGGTCTTTAAACCAACCCAGCGTTGACCAACCACTAACAGGTGACATTTCTACATCAAATCCATCTTCTTTTAACTCTGTTGCAAGTTTTTTTGCCTTTTCAACATCAAAATACCCTTTATATGCAAAAGTACCAACAACAGGAAACGACCATTCTTTAGGTTCAAACTTGTATGGATCACAAGCAGATACCACCCACAATATTTCTTTGCCTTGCTGATCGAAAAACGTAGTGTAATTATCTGTTGGAGTTAACCCCAATGAATCAAAAGCAAAATTTCTAATTTCATTCACTAGTAACAGTCGCTGCTTTGTACTATCTGCTACACTAGAATTATTGAGAACTTCTTCAATTGGCTCGGCATTCCAAAGTACATGAAACTGCCCTTTTCCTTGCGCTATGCCATAGCCAATAAGTTGGTGGAAATAAATTATTACAGTAACGATTATTAAGAATACAGTCCAACCAATTTTTTTCTTCATACTTGTCTCACAATTTCACGCAAAGATCGCAAAGTTTTTCTTTGAATTTTTTATTATTCTACGTGCTCTTTGTGCGATCTTTTGGAAAGATTATAATTAACTCTTGACATACTCTTGATTTCTCAATATCTTACCCTTTCTTTTGCAACTAAGATAATATCTAAAAATAATAACTACTATGAGCGAGCAGAGCGAAAAACTAAAGGCACTTCAAATTACTATTGATAAACTTGAAAAAGCCTATGGTAAGGGTGCAGTAATGAAATTGAGTGATGAAAAAGTGATGGATGTTCCTTCTATTTCAACAGGCTCGCTTGGTTTAGATATTGCCTTAGGAATTAATGGAATACCAAGAGGAAGAGTTATTGAAATATATGGCCCAGAATCTTCTGGTAAAACAACTTTAGCCATGCACTGTATAGCGCAAGCACAAAAAGCAGGTGGCCTAGCTGCTTTTATAGATGCTGAGCATGCTTTTGATAAGCAATATGCCGAAAAATTAGGAATTCAAACTGAAAACTTACTAATTTCTCAACCTGATAATGGCGAACAAGCCTTAGAAATTGCCGAACACCTAATTCGTTCAGGTGCTATTGATATTATCGTAATTGATTCTGTTGCTGCTTTAGTGCCGAAGGCAGAATTAGAAGGCGAAATGGGCGATAGTAAAATGGGGCTTCAAGCAAGGTTAATGTCGCAGGCATTAAGAAAGCTAACAGGCACTATTAATAAGACAGGCTGCTCTTGTATATTCATTAACCAATTAAGAGAAAAAATTGGAGTGATGTTTGGCAACCCAGAAACCACAACAGGTGGTAATGCCCTTAAATTTTACGCTTCGGTAAGGTTAGATATTAGACGAATAGGCCAAATAAAAGATAATGAAAATGCCGTTGTTGGCAATAGGACTCGCGTGAGAGTTGTAAAAAACAAAATGGCTCCCCCTTTTAAAGTGGTAGAGTTTGATATTATGTATGGTTTAGGAGTTTCTAAAGCAGGCGAGATATTGGATCTAGGAGTCGAGCTTGAAATTGTAAATAAAGCAGGTTCTTGGTTCTCGTACAGTGGCAACAAACTTGGGCAAGGTAGAGATGCCGTAAAAGGATTAATAGAAGACAATCCTGAGCTTATGGATGAGCTAGAAGATAAAATTAAAGAGGCTATTAAAAATCCTCCCGAAAAAAAGAAAAAGAAATAAATTAACTCTCTAAGTTAAAAAATGACATTCGCTCTTGAAGCTTCTTTGTTTGTGCCACTAAATTTTCGGATTGAGCTGCCATAGATTGAGAAGCTTCGGAGTTTTGTTGTGTAATGTCGTTTAAGTTCTGCGCAAAATGGCTCACCAGCTCAGTTGCACTTTTTTGTTCCATCGAAGCCTCTGTTATACCCTGCACTAGTTGAGACGTCTTTTCAATATTAGGCAATATTTCCATTGTTTTTGATCCTGCTTCTTTTTCTAGTTTCAGGGTTTCTTCTGCCAATTCGGTAATATCTTCGGCAGACTCTTTACTTTTTTCTGCCAGTTGCTGAACCTCTTTCGCTACAACAGCAAACCCTTTACCTTGCTCTCCTGCTCTTGCCGCTTCCACTGCCGCATTTAAAGCAAGCATATTTGTTTGAGCAGCAAGGTCATTAATAATCTCAGTTTTTTCAACGATAGACTCTACTGAGGTTAAACTTTGTTTAGAAAATTCTTCGATGGCTTTAATATCTACCTGCACCGCATTAGCTATACTATTCGTTTCTTGTGCTCTGTTCGAATTCATTTCTGTATTACTAGCCAGTTCTTGCAATGAAGCAGATATCTCTTGTGCCGCACTCGCTTGAGTTGCTGCTCTATCATTTAAGTCTACCGAAACCGTTTTAAAGATGGAACTTACACTGCCTAATTCATATGTAATTTTATTCACATCACCTATAACCTCATTCAACCGACCTGTTAGCTTATTTAAAAATTTAGTTATTAAGCCCAGTTCATTTTTCTGTTGCACAGAAAGCTCTTTAGAGATATCTCCATTAGCCACCTTTTTAAGATGATCACTAATGCGTGTAATAGCACCTACTACCTTTGAAGAACTGCGATATAATTGAATAGATATGATACTTAACATCATTAATGTACCATAAAACATCATATTTTTTACCAGGCTAGCAGCATCAATTACAATATCAGCAAACTCAGCCCCATTTTTTTGAAGCTTGCCAATTAGTTCCGCATTTAGCTGAATACATTTACCAACCGAAATTGTACCATCATTTAGTGCGTGAATATTTTTTTTCACATTATCAATATCTACAATATCTTCTCTTGCTAAATCAAAAGCCCTAGCAAAACCCATAACGCCAAACATCCACTTCTCAAACCCACTAGTCATTGCCAAAACCTCCTCAGGCTTTGTCAGCATTACAGCCAAAACTTGCAAGACCCCACCTGCAAGGTTTCCTCCGTTTTTCTATTAAACACCTCTTCTACACTACCACCAGTAGCAGAGTTTAGCTTAATTTCAAACGTTCTTGCAACTAGTAATTGAGTAAGTTCGGCATGGTCTCTTTCAATTTTTTGCATATTACTTATCTTGCCCATTTCAAACATTAGAAATAATATTATTGCACTAAAAGTGATGAAAACTAAATTGGCAAAAAATGCTAATTTTTTAAGGGTGTACTTCATTATAATAGCTTTTTAAATGGAGTTATAGCACCTAAAATACATTATTCTAAGTTTCTAATTATATTTATCTAGAAATAATAATTATTTCTAGATTTACTCAAACCAAACCAAGTGAAAACATCCTATCTCTTAGTATTCTTTTTAATATCGATTAATGTTTGCTTTGGACAAAAAAAACCAAAGAAGCAAACGGCAAATACTACTCAAAATATTGAATTAGTTGCGCAATTAATCGACCAAAATCAAGTGCAAAAAGCACTAGAAATCCTTTACAAGAATATTGGTAAAGAAGAATTTAAAGAAGGCCTAGCCTATTATTATTTAATGCTTTGCCATTACGACTTAAGAAACCGAGATTCCATAGCGTATTATGCAAAAAAGACAATCCCTTTATTAGCTAATAAAAATAAACCCAGATTACTCGCCAATACCTATTATTACTTAAGCTACGCTCAACTAATCTTAGGCTATTACGAAGAATCCTTGCAAAACATTCAAACTGCAACAACCCAATTTATTAACTTGAAAGATTCCACAGGCCTAATAAAATCATACCATTGGAACTCCATTATTTACCATGATACTAAAGAGTATTTACTTGGCATTGAGTATGGCCTTAAAGCTGTGGATTTGGCCAATAAATACAAAAGTGAAAACGCGGATTTAAAAGCCAAAGCCTTAAATGCCATTGCTATAAATTATGATGATAATGGCGATTACGAAATGGCCATAGCCTACCATCAAAAAGTAATAGGTCTAAAAGATGAGCTTAGCGATTCACTAAAACTTGCTCCAACGTATAATAATATTGGGAATTCCTTAATGAAAAAAGGAGATTTTAATACCGCTAAAAAGTTCTTTCTTAAAAATAAAGAAATAAGCGAATTAGAGCAAAGTAAATATGGGCTAGCTACAGTTTACACAAATTTAGGCACAGTAGCTTATTTGGGCAAAAACTGGAAAGAAGCAGAGGGTTATTTAAAAGCAGCTGAAAAAATTTCATTCGAAATAAAAGATGTTGAAAAAATCCAGGATGTACTATTTCAACAATATAAATTTAACGAGGCCACGAATAATTTACCTAAGGCATTGAGCTATTTAAGTAGTTACCACCAACTAAAAGACTCCCTATTAAGTATAGATAAAATTAATGCTTTACAGGAACTTGAAACCCATTTTAAAACAAAAGAAAAAGAGGCCGAAATTGATCAGCAACAATTAATAATCACTAATCAATCGTTACGTCTACAAAAAAATACACTCTTAATTATTGCCCTTATTATACTTGTATTATTGATTTTACTCATTGGTTTTTTTATTAAGAACAGGCTGCAAAGAAAACAGCAGCTTGCTATACAACAAAGAGAAATAGGTTTTAAAGAGGCTCAGTTAACTTCAATAATCTCTACACAAGAAAAAGAAAGAGCTCGATTTTCCTCTGATTTGCACGATAGCTTTGGGCAAACTATTTCGATTTTAAAAATGAATATTAAAACGGCTCAAAAAGAAGTAAAGTCAAGTGCCAAAAGCGATTCAATCTTTGAGGAATCTGACCACATGTTAAACTCAATGTATGACGAGTTAAGAGCTGTATGCGCCAATTTAATGCCTATTACTTTGCAAAAATCGGGGCTTATTGAAGCTTTAACAGAGTTTGCCCAGCGCGTAAACAAAAGTGGGCAAATTAAATTAACAGTAAGCAACTTCGGTTTAACCTCTAGAATTAAAGGTTTGCAAGAAATAGCCGTTTACAGGATTGTACAAGAATGGGTAAATAATATTTTAAAATATAGCACGGCAAGAAATATAACCGTTCAAATTACGGCTGAAGAAAGTGAAATTACTATTACCATTGAAGACGATGGCAATGGGTTTAACAAAACCTTACTGACCGAATCAAAAGGAAATGGATGGAATAATATTAACTCTAGAATTAAACTGCTTGGTGGCACTGTTGATGTGGATACAACTCCAAATAGAATTGGCACCATTCTTATCTTAAACTTTCCTCCGCAGTTTATTTCATAATAAACTACCTCAAGGCAGAGCCATCCAAATATTAAGTAGGATTTATTGCCGACCCAAGAGACAGGGTATTAAACCATATGGGCTTTCGCCCTGCACATAAAGTAAGTGAATCTACCTGCTTAAAGGTATTTCTTAAGTAAGATAATGACACTAGTTTTCCATCATGAAAATAATGTCTTATCTTCAAGGAAAACAAAAGCATCCTATGCAAACTCTCATAGTTGACGATCATACTATATTGCTAGAAAGCATTGTTCGTATTGTAGAAAACACGGAAGGCTTTAGTGTATTTGGCACATCATCGAGAGTAAAAGAGGCCTTAGAATTATTAGAAAATAATAAAGCAGACCTTTTAATTACTGATTATCATTTACCAGACAGTACAGGTTTAGCATTACTAAAGAAAGCACGTTTAATTTATCCTGATATTAAAATAATTGTACTTAGCATGCACGATGAGCCTCACCTAGTTAAAGAAGTACTGAAAGAAAAAGTAGATGCCTATATTTTAAAAAAAGACTCACAGTCTGAATTAATAAATGCGCTAAAAGCTGTTACACAAGATAAAATGTACTTGAGTAGCGACATAAGTGCTATGCTTGTTAATTCATTGGGTCAGCAAGAAACACCTCAACTACTAACACCTAGAGAACGTGAAGTGTTAAGTTGTATTGTAGAGGAGTTAACTAACAAGGAGATTAGTGCTAAATTATTTATAAGCGAGCATACGGTTGAAACACACCGAAAAAATATTTTTAGAAAAACGAAATGTACTTCTATTATTGGCCTCGTAAAATTTGCCTTCGCTAATAACTTAACATAGATAGAGGTTTTGCCCTATTCCCCTTAAGAGGGTAGATACATTTCCCTGTTCAAGGGTATTTTAATTCACTTCATTATAGTTGTTTTTTGGTTAATAATTCTAAACACCAAAAAACATGAAAAACTATATTATTCTTATTTTAACAATTTACACTTTAAGTGCTTATGCACAACAAGTTAGCAACATAGAATTAAAAAAGCCTGGGCGACCATCTGGTGATTTTAAATACAAAGATATTAAAGATGCACCCAAAAAAATATACATTGCTGAGTTTTGGATAGCTTATCAACTCGTATTTTCTGATCAAGAACAAACCGCTGCAGGTATGAGTTATGGTAAAACAAAAACAAGCTTAACCATTGCCATTGCCAACCTTAACAAAGAAGATTTAATTGGTGTAACTAATACTATTTATGCTGATTTTATAGGAGACCTTAAAGAACACGGATACGAAATTATTAAAGCAAGTGATATAAAAGGGGTTAAAACATATGAAGGGTGGCAATTATTAGATGGAGGCTCTTTAAACGAAGCTCAAATTGGAGGGTACGTATTTAGCTCCCCTTCGAACACCCAATATTTTGTTAAAAAAGTGACTAAAAAGGGCAAAGCTAAAGGTAGTTTTTTAGGATATGAAATGAAACTTTCTCAAGCCTTGGATGGCACTATAATAGCTAAAGTAAATATTATTGTTCCGTTTATAGAAGATGCAGAATCTGGCGTAAGTAAGGTAGGCGGTAAAATAATTGGAGGTGTTTCTAAAATAGTAGTAAGACCCAGCTTTAGAATAAGGAGCGAAGGACTGGCCCAAGGCCATAACACAGTTTATAACTCTAAAGTATATTTTGGTTATTC
>CAZDQR010000080.1:0-11982 GCA_964507315.1 uncultured Roseivirgaceae bacterium | reverse complement strand
TGAATGATTCTCCACAATCAATTTTAGAAGAGGACGAAAATAAAGAATATGTATTAGAGCTAAACTCCCTTAGTAAAAGTTTTAATATGGCAGGATGGAGAGTAGGAATGGTGGCTGGTCATCAACAGTATATTAATGCCATTGTACAAGCAAAAAGCAATGTGGATTCAGGCATGTTTTTGCCTGTGCAAAAAGCTGCCGCACAAGCGTTGCAATTACCACAAGAATGGCATAACGAACGAAATGAGGTTTATAAACAACGTAGAGAAATGGCCTTGGAACTGTTAGCTCATTTAGATTGTACTATTAGTCAAAACCAAGTAGGAATGTTTTTATGGGCAAAAATACCAGATCACATAAGCTCGGTACGGTTGTTTATTGATGATATTTTGCAAAATGCCTTGGTTTTTTTAACTCCAGGAGAAGTATTTGGGTCAAAGGGAGATCGATTTATTCGATTGTCACTTTGCTCGACTACCCAAGATTTTGAAGTTGCAATACAAAGAATATTAAAATGGAAGGCAAAGGAACTGTCGTTGGTATCATAGGCTTAGGGCTTATTGGTGGCTCAGCTGCTTTACGTTTACGCAAAGTGGGCTTTGCAACTAAAATTGTGGGGGTGGATCAATCGAAAGATAATATTACCACAGCCATTGGACTAGGGATAATTGAGAAAGGAGTATCCATAGAACAATTATCT
The DNA here is from genome assembly GCA_964507315.1 of uncultured Roseivirgaceae bacterium. Lineage (GTDB taxonomy): Bacteria > Bacteroidota > Bacteroidia > Cytophagales > Cyclobacteriaceae > JAKISE01. Next base: position 11,282 of record CAZDQR010000080.1, on the reverse strand, counting down.
TCTATGGCAGATGTAATTATTGTAGCCATTCCTGTGGATGCATCTAAAGAGATCATTATTGACCTTTTAGATAAGTGCCATAAAGACAAGGTTATTATTGATTTTGGATCTACCAAAGCAAGTATTGCTAAGGCTGTAATTACCCATAAAAACCGAAGCAATTATGTTGCTTGCCACCCGATAGCTGGTACCGAAAATAGCGGCCCGTCTGCTGCTTTTGATAACTTGTTTGATGGTAAAGTAAATATTATTTGTGATAAAGAGTTGTCTTCTAATGTGGCTGCCGCAACCACGTTAGAGATAACATCTCTTCTAGGTATGCGTCCAAAATTTATGAAGAGCGAAGGTCATGACAGGCATATAGCCTACGTGTCGCATCTATCTCATATAAGTTCGTTTACACTTGGCCAAACGGTGTTGGAGGTAGAACAAAACGAGCAAAATATTTTTGATATGGCGGGTAGTGGTTTTGAAAGCACAGTTCGCTTGGCTAAAAGTTCTCCAACAATGTGGGCGCCAATTTTTACCGAAAATTCAGAGAATATTATTGAAGTGCTATCTGCCTATATAACTAATCTTGAAAAGTATAAAAAGATGATTCAAGATGGAGATGAGCAAGGTTTACAACAGGCAATGAAACAAACGAATAAAATAAGGAAGGTTCTTGATAAGGAACATAAATAATAACAAAAAACGAATAACTTTTTACATAATGAATATAGAATTAAACATCGAACCAATGGAACAATGGTTTCCAAAAACCAAAGATCTTCCATTACTGATTGCTGGGCCTTGTAGTGCAGAATCAGAAGAACAAGTGCTAGAAACAGCCAAATTAATTGAGAAGGATCACCGGGCTATGGTGTACCGAGCTGGACTGTGGAAACCTAGAACTCGACCTGGTACTTTCGAAGGAGTTGGTGCAGAAGGCTTGCCTTGGTTAAAAAGAGTTAAAGAAGAAACTCGATTATTGGTTGCAACTGAAGTTGCTAAAGCAGAACATGTGCAGCTTGCTATTGATGCTGGTGTTGACATTCTTTGGATTGGGGCTCGAACAACTGTGAATCCATTTTCTGTACAAGAAATCGCAGATGCTTTAAAAGGGCATGACATCCCTGTACTAGTGAAAAACCCCATTAACCCTGATTTGCAATTATGGATTGGTGCGTTAGAGCGCATAAATCAAGCAGGAATTACAAAGCTTGGAGCCATTCATAGAGGATTCTCGCCTAATAGCGAGTCAAAATATCGCAACGATCCAAAATGGAAAATGGCTATTGAGCTTAAAAGATTATTGCCAGATATGCCTATCGTGTGCGACCCTAGTCATATTGGTGGTTCGCGTGAGCTTATAGAGCCTGTTGCTCAAAAGGCCTTTGATTTGCAGATGGAAGGATTAATGATTGAAACACATATCAATCCTGATGTAGCTCTAAGTGATGCGAAGCAACAAGTTACTCCAGCTAGATTAACGACTATTTTGGATGCAATCATTCTTCGTAGAGCAGATTCTGCTAATGATGAGTTTGTTGAGTCTCTTAAAGAGTTAAGGGGTAAAATTGATTCTATCGATGATGAGCTTATTGCTCTTTTAGGGAAACGAATGGCTTTAGTTGATGAAATCGGGGAGTCAAAAAAAGAGAATAATGTTACAATTCTTCAAGTAGGAAGATACGAAAATATCCTTAACGACAGAGTGACAAAAGGAGAAGACGAGAATTTAAGTCCAGATTTTATTAAGGACATTTTTGAGTTTATCCATCAAAACTCGATAAAGCGCCAGGAAAAAATAATGAATGACTAATAATACATATTAAAAGGGAGTTGCCGGACTTGTTCCGGCACCCCCATTTTTAATGTAGTTATTTTTCACTTGGGTCAAGATTCTGTTGCCAGTTCCAAGCATCTCTCAAAGCATCTTCTACCGTAAGCTCTGTTTGCCAGTTCAATACCTCCTTTGATTTGTCAACCGAAGCATAAATTTGTTCTACATCTCCAGGTCTACGAGCACCTATAGTATAATTAAGTTTTTGGTTGCTTACTTTTTCAAAAGTATTTACAATTTCTAATACTGAAGTGCCTGTACCTGTACCAACATTAATAAAATCATAAAAATTATTTTTACCAATTAGGTAGTCTAGTGTTTTTACATGTGCTTTTGCTAGGTCAATCACATGGATATAATCTCTAACATTAGTGCCATCTGGTGTGCTGTAGTCGTTCCCAAAAATAGTAAGCTCATTTCTTAAGCCAGCAGCAGTTTGAGTTACAAATGGAATTAAATTACTTGGCACTCCTAAAGGCAATTCTCCAATTAACCCAGACGGATGTGCTCCAATAGGGTTAAAATACCTAAGAGCTACTGCACTCAAACCTGAATTAGCTACTACTTGGTCTTTTATAATGTCTTCTGCTATTTGCTTTGTATTACCATAAGGGGAATTGGCTTTTTGAGTAGGAGACTCCTCATTAACAGGTAATTTTTCAGGTGTGCCATACACAGTACAAGATGAAGAAAAAACCAACTGTTTGCAGTCATCCTCTTTCATGATTTCAAGCAATACAAGAAGAGAAACAACATTATTATGATAATAGGCAAGTGGTTTATCCACTGATTCTCCTACAGCTTTATAGGCTGCAAAATGTATAACACCCATAGGGTTAGTCTCTGTAAAAACTTGCCTCATAAAGGCCTTATCGGTGCAATCGCCTTCAAAAAGGGTGATTTTTTTACCTGTAATTTCTTCCAATCCATCCATTACGGACTTTTCTGAATTGCAAAAGTTATCTACTATAATTGGATTATAGCCTTGAGCCAATAATTCAACAACTGTGTGTGAGCCAATATAGCCCGCTCCTCCTGTAACAATTATGTTTTTGCTCATTTCTTTATATACCCTTCAAAAGTGTTATGCTCTTTTTTGTATAAATCTTCTTGAGAAAGAGATTTAAAATACTCGTATGTAATTTTTAAACCTTCCTCTCTGTTGACTTTCGGTTCCCAATCTAAAATATGTTTGGCTCTATCTATTTTAGGCTGCCGTTGCAAAGGATCATCTTTAGGCAAAGGCTTATAAATAACTTTCTGGTCAGTGCCAGTTAATTTTATAATCTCCTCAGCAAATTCAGAAATAGTGATTTCATGAGGGTTTCCAATATTAACAGGGTGTACATAATCACTTAATAATAACCTGTAAATTCCTTCAATTAAATCATCTACATAACAAAACGAACGGGTTTGAGAACCATCACCAAAAATAGTAAGGTCTTCGCCACGTAAAGCTTGTCCAATAAATGCTGGCAAAACACGACCATCATTTAAGCGCATTCTTGGGCCATAGGTATTAAAAATACGAACAATACGGGTTTCTAAACCGTGGTAGGTGTGATAGGCCATGGTAATGGCTTCTTGAAACCGCTTGGCTTCATCATAAACACCTCTTGGGCCTACAGGGTTTACATTTCCATAATACTCTTCAGGCTGTGGGTGCACATTTGGGTCGCCATATACTTCTGAGGTGGAGGCAATAAGCAATCGGGCTTTTTTGTTTTTAGCTAAGCCCAATAAATTATGTGTTCCTAATGATCCTACCTTAAGAGTTTGGATTGGAATTTTAAGATAGTCAATAGGACTTGCTGGTGACGCAAAATGGAGGATGTAATCAAGGGTTCCTCCAAATTCAATATGTTCTGAAACATCATGGTTTATGAATTCGAAATCAGGGTTACTATCTAAATGTTCAATATTTCGAAGATCTCCTGTGATGAGGTTATCCATTGCAATTACGTGGTACCCTTCTTTTATGAAACGATCACATAAATGCGAACCTAAAAATCCAGCTGCACCTGTTATTAATACTTTTTTCTTATCCATTTACGTCCTCTCTTCCTATACTGTGGTATTCAAATCCATTCTTTTTCATATCCGATGGTTTGTATAAATTTCTGCCATCAAAAATTACATTATTCGCTAACAGGGTTTTAATTTTATCAAAATCAGGCGATCTAAATACAGGCCATTCTGTTACAATAAGTAAAGCATCGGCTCCTTCAAGTGCGTTATATTGGTTTTTTGCATATATGATTTTATCCCCAATCGCACCTTTAACATTCTCCATCGCTTCAGGATCAAAAGCTTGAACCTTGGCTCCTTCCTTGATCAATTCATCAATATTTACTAACGCTGGAGCTTCTCTAATATCATCAGTATTTGGTTTAAACGCTAAGCCCCACATAGCAATGGTTTTCCCTTTCAAAGAGCCTCCAAAATAATTTTTTATCTTAGGAATTAATTTAGTTTTTTGAGATTCGTTAATGTTCATTACAGCATTTAATATGCCAAAATCATAATCAACATCTTTAGCCGATTTGGCTAGTGCTTGCACATCTTTAGGGAAACAACTGCCTCCATAACCAATGCCTGAGAATAAAAATCGTTTTCCAATACGAGAATCTGTGCCAATTCCTTTTCGAACCATATCTACATCGGCTCCTAAGAGCTCGCATAAATTAGCAATTTCATTCATAAAGGTAATTTTGGTGGCTAGAAAAGAGTTGGCTGCATATTTTGTGAGTTCAGCTGACTTCTCATCCATAAAAATTATTGGATTGCCTTGACGAACTAAAGGTTCGTAGAGTTGTTCCATTATTTCTATGGCCTTTTCAGATTGTGTACCAATCACTACTCGGTCGGGCTTCATAAAATCATCAACGGCAACTCCTTCTCGCAAAAATTCAGGGTTTGAAACTACATCGAAGTCAACTGTGGCATTTTTAGCAATTGCAGCTGTAACCTTATCAGCTGTTCCAACTGGCACAGTACTTTTATCTACAATTACCGCGTAGGTCTTGAGAATTGATCCTAAATCATTGGCAACTGTTAAAATATATTTTAGGTCGGCAGACCCATCTTCTCCAGGAGGAGTAGGTAAGGCAAGAAAAATAACTTGAGCCCCTTCAATTCCTTCTTTAAGGTTTGTGGTAAATTTTAATCTCCCCTGCTTAGTGTTTCTATCAAAAAGTAAATCTAGCCCAGGCTCAAAAATTGGAATTTTACCGCCTTTTAGCATCTCGATTTTTTGAGGATCAATATCTACACAAGTAACATTATTTCCTGTTTCTGCAAAACAAGTTCCAGTAACAAGGCCAACATATCCACTTCCTATAACTGCTATTTTCATATTATCAGAGTTTGATACAAAAATAAGATTATTAAGTAATTGAAAATAGAGAACAAGTGCCTTTTTAACGCTTTTATCAAATAAAGACTTAAATTAGCGAACGATAGAGTTTTCAAATAAGTAAGTATAAGAAAATCAGATAGATATATATATGAATTCTAGCGAAAATATTAAATTAATCAGGTCGGCAGTTCAGGATTTTGGAAAAAAATTCATTGAAACTGAAAGAAGAAAATGGGATGATGAGCAAATCTTTCCGAAAGAAGTGTTTAATAAACTAGGAGAGCTTGGTTTAATGGGGGTTCTAGTGCCAGAAGAGTTTGGAGGTGCTGGCATGGGGTATCACGAATACGTTGAAGCAATAGTGGGACTATCCATTTGGGATCCTTCCATCGGGTTGTCTTTGGCAGCACATAATTCTCTATGTACAAATCATATTTTAACCTTTGGGAATCAGTATCAAAAAGAAAAATGGCTCCCTAAATTGGCGTCTGGCGAATGGATTGGAGCTTGGGGCTTAACTGAGCCAAATACAGGGAGTGATGCTGGGAATATGATGACCACTGCGGTTAAACAAGGTGATAACTGGGTGATTAACGGCTCTAAAAATTTTATCACTCATGGTAACTCTGGAGATGTGTTGGTGGTAATGACACGTACAGGCGAGATTGGAGATAAAAAAGCGATGACAGCTTTTGTTGTAGAGCGAGGTAATCCTGGATTAAAAGCTGGTAGAAAAGAAGATAAACTTGGCATGAGAGCTTCTGAAACCACAGAAGTGATATTAGATAAGTGCATTGTTTCTGCTGATAGTATTTTGGGAAAAATTGGAGATGGGTTTGTGCAAGCGTTAAAAATTTTAGATGGAGGGCGAATATCTATTGCTGCTTTGGGTTTGGGAATAGCAGAAGGTGCTCTAAAGGAATCTATTAAGTATGCTAAAGAAAGAGAGCAATTTGGGAAACCAATTGCCAGTTTTCAAGGCATTTCTTTTAAACTAGCAGAAATGGCTATTAAAGTAGAAGCGGCAAAATTGTTAATTAAGAATGCAGCCGAATTAAAAAACAATCATTTGCCAATGACGAAGGAATCGGCCATTGCAAAATATTATTCTTCTGAAATTGCAGTAGAAGTAGCAACCGATGCTGTGCAGATTTTTGGTGGATATGGCTATACTAAAGACTATCCTGTTGAGAAGTATTACAGAGATGCCAAGCTTTGTACTATAGGAGAAGGAACTAGCGAAATACAAAAATTAGTAATTTCTAAACTTTTGTTGGAAGAATGATTTTGAATTAGTTTTTTAGCTTCCTATATTTGCGCTCCAATTTGGAAATAAACGTATAGTTATTGCTATGATTATTATAAATGTAAAAGAAAACGAGTCAATCGACAGAGCTCTGAAAAGATTCAAGAAAAAGTTTGAAAAAACTGGTGTTCTTCGTGAATTAAGATCTAGAACTGCTTTTGAAAAGCCATCTATTACGAATAGAACAATGAAGCTTAAGGCTGCTTACAAACAAAAAATGTTTGCAGAAGATAATTACTAATCTTTTCCTTAAAGTCATCTTTAATTATTAAGTTAGTAGTACGATATTTTTGATTCGTGTTACTAACTTAATGATAAATTCCTTTCTAAAATATATTGAATTTGAGAAACGATACAGTGCTCACACTGTAGTTTCTTACAGAACTGATTTAGATCAATTCAATGTGTTTTTATCTACTTTTGACTCAAGCATTGCCATTGAGTCAATCACCTATCAACATATTAGATCCTGGGTTATTAGCTTAGTTGAAGATAAGATCTCACCTTCTTCAATCAATCGAAAAATGGCTTCCTTACGTAGCTATTATAAGTTTTTATTAAGATCAGGAGTAATATCAAAAGATCCTACGCTACAGTTAAGAGCATTACGCACGCCTAAAAGGTTGCCACAATTTGCGCAAGTGTCAGAAATGCAACATCTATTCGAGTCAGTTGAATTTGGCGAGGACTTTGAAGGGATTCGGGATAGATTACTAATTGAATTATTATATGCCACAGGCATGCGAAGAGCAGAGCTTATTGGTTTAAAAATCACCTCAATAAATATCAGTAAAAAGCAGATAAAGGTGCTTGGAAAACGCAACAAGGAACGGGTAATTCCGTTAACAATAGAAGTAGTTAGTCTAATTCAAAAGTATTTGCAATTAAGAGATAGTATGGATATGCAGGATGCAAATGATTTTTTACTTTTGACTAATAAGAGTCAGCCTTTGTATGAGGCGTTTGTCTATCGAAAGGTGAAAAAATACTTAGGAGCAACCACAACATTGGAGAAAAAGAGTCCACATATTTTGCGGCATACTTTTGCTACACATTTGCTTAATAATGGGGCAGAGTTAAATGCTGTAAAGGAATTGCTTGGACATACAAGTTTGGCTGCCACTCAAGTTTATACCCATAATTCGCTTGATAAATTAAAAAAAGTGTTTGAAAAAGCACACCCAAAAGCTTAGAAATTAATGTTACAAATAAATATATAACGCTATGAATGTAAAAATGCACTCAATTAAATTTGATGCCGATAGCAAATTGCTTGAAGTAGTTCAGAAGAAAATGGATAAGATGGATAGATATTTCGATCGAATAGTTGATGGAGAAGTGTTTATGCGATTGAACAACGAAGGTATAAAAAACAAAACAGTAGAAATAAAGATAAATATCCCTGGAGATCAGCTTTTTGCAACAGCTAGTGCTGCTTCCTTTGAAGCTGCTAGCGATGAAGCGGCCCAAGCTTTAACAAAACAACTAAAGAAGTTCAAGGAAAAAACGATGAGTCATTAACTCCTTGATTTAATAATTAAAATAAAAAAGCCTCACTATTAGCGAGGCTTTTTTTATGGCTTAAGTTTTGTCTCTAGATTTTAAATGCTTCTTTGATTTTATCAACATAATCGAGTTTTTCCCAAGTAAATAACTCGACTTCTAATACGGTTTTTTGTCCTGCATTTTCAAATGTTTTAGTTACAATTTTGGGCTCTCTTCCCATATGGCCATAAGCTGCAGTTTCTGAGTAAATTGGATTTCTTAATTTTAGCCTTTGTTCAATAGCATAAGGTCGCATATCAAAAATGGATTCTAATTTTTTTGCTATTTCGCCATCAGGAAGCTTATTCCCTTTGGTATCTTTTGCATTAGATGTGCCGTAAGTATCAACAAACAGTCCACAAGGTTTTGCAACTCCAATAGCATATGAAATTTGCACTAAAGCTTCGTCACATATGCCTGCAGCAACTAAATTTTTGGCCATATGCCTAGTCGCATAAGCACCACTTCTGTCGACTTTACTCGGATCTTTTCCACTAAAAGCTCCACCTCCGTGACCGCCTTTTCCACCATAAGTATCAACTATAATTTTACGACCAGTTAAGCCTGTATCTCCATGAGGTCCACCTATTACAAATTTGCCCGTTGGGTTTATGTGGTATAAGATGTTATTATCAAATAATCCTTGTATTTCAGGGCTTAATTGAGCCTTTACTTTTGGAATAACATATTCTATAATGTCGCTTTTAATGGTAGCTAACATTTCTTCGTCAGGTGCAAAATCATCATGCTGAGTAGAAACCACAATAGTGTCAATCCTTACAGGCTTATTATCATCTGTATATTCAATGGTAACCTGCGATTTTGCATCTGGTCGTAAATACTTGACCTTATCATCAGCCCTTCTAACATTAGCTAATTCTCTTAAAATTTTATGTGAAAGATCTAGAGCCAATGGCATATAGTTCTCAGTTTCTTTAGTGGCGTAGCCAAACATCATTCCTTGGTCACCAGCTCCTTGCGCGTTTGCTTTGGCTTCAAAATCGCCTTCAGTCTTTCTATCTACACCTTGATTAATGTCTGTGGATTGTTCGTGAATCGCAGATAAAATACCACAAGAATGTGCTTCGAACATGTACTCGCTTTTGGTGTACCCAATTCTTGCAATTACTTCACGTGCTATGGTTTGAACATCTAAATAGGTGTTTGTATTTACTTCCCCGGCTAAAACCACTTGGCCTGTAGTAACCAATGTTTCGCAAGCTACTTTTGATTGAGGATCGAATGCTAAAAAGTAATCGATTAAGGCATCAGAAATTTGATCAGCAACCTTATCAGGATGCCCTTCAGAAACAGATTCAGATGTAAATAAGTATGACATTAATTTGATTTAGATTTTGAATGGACAAATGTAGTTAATTGAATAATTAATTAGTTGGCTAAAAAGAGAAAAACCGTTGGCTCTTTTCCAATGGTAAGTTTCTGGCTTTTCCATTGTGGAATTTGCATTGTTTTTATGTATTCTTTTAGTCCAGTAATGTCTTTAGCTACACATAATAAGGTATCGGGTTTTAAACTTTTTAATAATATTTCAAATGTTCGATCGGAGCGGTAGGGTGTTTCAATGAATAATTGTGTTTGATTTTGGCTTCTAGAGATTTTTTCAAACTGCTTAATTTTATTTGAGGCTTCTTTTGTATCAATAGGTAGGTAGCCATTAAAGGCAAAAGATTGCCCGTTCATTCCTGAGGCCATTAATGCTAGTAGCAGTGAAGATGGTCCCACCAAAGGCACTACTTGCAAGCCTAGTTTATGAGCTATTCGTGCTACTTGAGCTCCAGGGTCAGCCACGCCAGGGCAACCGGCATCAGATAATACACCTATATTTTTGCCTTGTAAAGCAGGTGATAAATATTTTTCAGTTTCACTGTTGCTTGTATCCTTATCTGCTTTTTCGAATTGTAATTGAGAAATATCAATGTTTAATTTTAAGCTGCTAATAAATCGCCTTGATTCTCTTACTGTTTCTGCCAGAAATATATCAGTGTTTTTAACTACATCAAATATTTGCTTAGAAAGCACTTCGTTTGCTGTGTTCGGAGAAATGACAGAGGGGATTAGGTAGATAATTCCTTTTTTCATTATGCGAGAAATTTAGTTAATTCATCCAAAAATTCCTGAGGTTTTTCTGCGTGCACCCAATGACTTGCTCTATTAATAGTGGCCAATTTCACTTTTGGAAAATGTGATTGAACCAATGTCATATCATTATCTAAAATGTAATTGGATAAGCTGCCTCTTATAAATAATGTAGGATTATTAAACTTTGCTTCTTTGGCTAATGGTTTACCTACTTCTGCAATGTCCTTTTCAATTATTTCTAAATTAATTTTCCATTCAAAGCCATCTGGTGTTCTTTTTATGTTTTTCAGCAAGAATTGCCTGGTTCCTAACACAGGAACAAAAGGGGCTAATGCCTTATCTGCTTCGCTTCTAGAAGTAAGGGTTTCTAAATTAATAGAGTTTAATCCTTCTAAAATAGTATCGTGATGCACTGGGTATTGCTTTGGCCCAATGTCTACAATAACTAACTTATTAATTAAGTTAGGGAATTGAGTAGCAAAGAGCATTGCGGTTTTTCCACCTAATGAATGGCCAATTAAATCGAAATGATCAATTGATAGGTCATCAATAAGCTCTTTTAAATCGGCAACCATAACTTCATAATTAAAAACCTCGCTATGTGGTGATTCACCATGGTTCCGTTGGTCAACTAAATATACTTTTCTCGTTTCTGCTAAGCTCCGGCCAATACTAATCCAGTTATCTGATGAGCCAAATAAACCGTGTAAAATAATGAGAGGACAACCTTCTCCTAATTCTTTATAATTTAATTTCATTCTGCATCTAATTGTTGAAGGTACATTTGAACGGTGTTTTCTAATCCATAATATAAGGCATCGCTTATAAGTGCATGGCCTATTGAGACTTCTGCTAAAAACGGAATGGAATGTGCAAAGAATTTAAGGTTACTCAAATCTAAATCATGACCTGCGTTGATTTCAAGATTTAAAGTATGTGCTCTTTCTGCAGCAGTAATAAATGCCTTTATCGCCTCTTGTTTATCTAAATGGTAGTTGGTTGCATAAGGTTCGGTATAGAGTTCAATCCTATCAGAATCAACATGGGCTGCGCCTTCAATATTTTTTAATTCTGTATCTACAAAAATGGATGTTCTTATACCATTAGATTTTAATGTTTGAATAACATCTTGCAGCATACTTTTATTT
>CAZDQR010000079.1:0-12013 GCA_964507315.1 uncultured Roseivirgaceae bacterium | reverse complement strand
AAATGGGATTTTACTTTGTCATTTTCGGTATATAATGTGTACGGTAGAAATAATGCATATTCAATTTTTTTCCAAAGGTCAGGAAGTCAGTTAGTAGGCAAAAAGTTATCAATAGTTTCTCAACCAATTCCTTCTATAACATTAATTGTTAAACTCAAATGAGAAAGGTATTTGTGTACATACTCTTATTAATAATGAGCGGTTGCATAGAACCATTTGAGCCAAATTTTGATCTAGACACTTCTAATATTGTAATCACAGGAATTATCACTGATTTAGAACCTGCTCAAATAGAAATTGCGAAACCTGTATTGGAAAACACGAAATTAAGCAACGTAGAACGTGTTTCGGGCGCTACGGTAATATTATATGATGATCGAGGAAATCAAGAACAACTGTACGAGCAAAAATCAGGATTTTACAAAGGAAGATCAAAAGGTGTGGTCGGTAGAGAATACCATATAAATGTGCACTTACCTAATAATAATATTATAGCTTCATCCCCTCAATTATTAAACCCTTGCCCAGCTATTGATCGTTTGTCTGTTGAGCAAATTACATATTTAAAAACCCTTGGCAATATTCAGTTGGCTGTTAATGGATTGAATCTAAATTTAGATTTGAACAATAGTGATACGTTAGCCACATATTATAAATGGACAGTTGGGGGCACATACAAAAAGTATTCAGCTTTTGACTATTTTAAACAAGGCCCGGCTTGCTATGTAACATTACCTGATCATTACTATTTCATTCTTGGAGAAAGCGTCTCTAACAGTGTTAATCTATTATCTAAACTTCTAAAGTTTATTGGCCCAGATGGTACGTTTGCAGAAGGGCATAGTGTTGAAGTATCTCAATACGTATTGTCTAAAGAGGCATTTGATTATTGGAAAAAGATAGAAAATCAACGAAGCAATGTGGGCTCTGTTTTTGACCCTCCTCCGGCTCAAATTACAGGTAATTTAACCTATATTGATAATCAAATTGCACCTGTAATGGGTTTTTTTGAGGTGTCTTCAGTTAAAAAGAAACGAATTTTTATAAAACCCACTGACTTTTTTGAATTAACGAAAGAATCAGCAGAGTTTTCTACAAATGACCTTAATGCTAATTGTTTTCCCCCGCTTGGGTGGATTGGGCCATTTATACCGCCAGATTATTGTGAGGATTGTTCATTATTAGAGAATAGTACTAAAACTATACCATCATATTGGCCAGAATGATTATGAGAACAGTTCTTATTTACATATTCTTGTTAATGACTTATGGGTGTATAGAACCATTTGAACCCGATTTTGATCTAGACACCTCAAATATTGTAATTACAGGAATTATTACTGATTTAGAACCTGCACAGGTAGAAATTGCGAAATCTGTATTGCAAAGCACTAAATTGAGCAATGTAGAACATTTTTCGGGTGCTACTGTGATACTATTTGATGATCAAGGCAATGAAGAGCAGCTGTATGAGCAAAAATCAGGATTTTACAAAGGTAGATCTAAAGGTATTGTAGGTAGAACATACCATATAAACGTGTATTTATCTGATAACGATATTATTGTTTCAGCTCCTCAATTATTAAATCCTGGCTCATCTATTGATAATTTGTCGCTTGAACAAATGAGATTTTTTAAAGTTTTTGGCAAAATTAAAGTGGATATAATTGGGTTAAACCTTAACCTAGATATGAATAATAGCGATACGTTGGCTAAGTATTATAAATGGACCGTAGGGGGCACATATAAAAGATATACAGCTTCAGGTGGAGGAGCTCCTTGCTATGTGACATTGCCTCCTAATTTTCATTTTGTCCTTGGGCAAAGCGTATCCAATACCACCAATCTATTATCAAAAAAACTAAATTTTTTCACTCCAAACGGTAAATTTGCCGAGGGCTATAGTGTTGAGGTAACTCAATTTGTATTAACTAAAGAAGCATATGATTATTGGAAAAAAATAGATACCCAAAAAAATAATGTAGGCTCTGTATTTGATCCTCCTCCTGCTCAAATCACGAGTAATCTAACTTATATTGATAACCAAGATATCTCTGTAATAGGTTTCTTTGAGGTGTCGTCAGCCAAAACGAAACGAATATTTATTAGTCCAACTGATTTTCCTGGATTGACAAATCAATCGAGTCAATTTTCTACTAGGAGTATTAATGCTAAGTGTTTTCCGCCTCCGGGTTGGGGCGGAGGAGGATTTTCTACACCAAGGTCTTGCGATGACTGCTCATTATTAGAAAATAGTACTAAAACTAAACCACCTTACTGGCCAGAATGATTAGGGACAAGAGAAAATTTATTTTTATTGCCTTTGCGCTAATGCTGGGCTCTGGATTTACTTTTATTGAAAGTGATATTATTAATCAGCTAGCTGTTAAGCTGATGGAATTCTCCAATAAGAATTATCAAGAAAAAGTGTATGTGCATACCGATGCTGATTTGTACTATTCAGGTGATGTCGTTTGGCTAAATACACGTTTACTAGATGCACAATCACATACTCCTTCAATGCTTAGTAAAGTGGTACATGTAAAACTGTTTAATAGCAGAAATAAAGAGTTGTATCATAAAAAAATACTTGTAAATGAGGGAACTGGTTATACCGATATTCTTCTTTCAGATACCTTATCTACAGGAATTTATTACTTAAGTGGTTATACAGAATGGATGAAAAATTTTTCTCGAGATTTTTTCTTTCACAAGCAAATCTACATTGTTAATAACCCGCTAACTATGGTGGATACCCTATCTAAAAGGAAAGAGGAAATTCAAGTCGATTTTTTCCCTGAAGGGGGATCATTTATTGTATCAATGAACAATAAAGTAGGGTTTAAAATCTCAAATAAACAGGGCGTTGGGGAAGATAGATCTGGGTTTATTATAAATGATCGACATGACACGATTGTTCATGTGAACACATATAAGTATGGAATAGGTAGTTTTTCAATAACGCCAAAGAAGGGGAGATCTTATTATTTATATCTAAAAAATGGAGATACTATTAAAAAGTATATGCTTCCGAAAGCTAGAGAAGATGGCTTAAACCTAACAGTACAAGTTGATGCATCAAATAATGTAGAAGTTGGGCTGGAGGTTTCCCGAAAATTTTATAGAAATAACAAGAAACTGATTTTTATTGCCCAATGTAGAGGGCAAGTAAATTTTGCAGCAGAAGGCGAAATAGCTAGAAAAAATGCGATCAGAATTCCTAGAAGTAAATTAGGCGATGGCATTAATCAACTAACTGTTTTTGATGATAAAGGCATTCCTTTAGTTGAAAGGCTAATCTTTGTGCAGCCAGAGGATGCCATAGGCTTGACGATTTCACAGCTGAGTACTACGTATGATAAAAAGGAATTGGTGGAAATAGGTTTGTCTTCTAATTTTTTAGAGGATGTTAATGTTACTATTTCCGTTCATGATAGGCCTCCAATGAGCTCTAATAATATTATAAACGATCTTTTATTAACGTCTGATTTGAAAGGACAAATAGAAAATCCAGGTTATTATTTTAGTAATACTGATAGTGCTAAAAGGGCGGCTGATAATCTTATGCTTACCCACGGATGGAGACGGTTTGTTTGGGATGATGTGCTTAATGAGAACTCGAAGCCAAATGTATACCTAGCAGAAAATAAGGGACTTATTTTTAGGGGGAAGCTCATTAATAAGCTTTCAGGAAAAGCCGTTACGGATACGTTATTAATAGTATCTATTTTAAATAAACACCCTAATGTAATATTATATCGGTTAAATGGCGAGGAAGAGTTTGTGTGTGTGCTGCATCAAATGTATGGGAAAGAGAAAGTTTTTGTAAATAAATTAGACGAAGAAAAATTTAATAATTTTGAGCTGGTTCATTCTTCCTCTTATGATACTTTTCAACACAAACTCCCAAGAACCTATCAGTCTCCATATCAGGTTTCTTTGAAGGATCATTTTAGCTTGAACAAAAAGGAAAAGCTAATTCTTGATAATTACCGAGTATATAAACCTGAATTGTTTTCGGTGCGCCCAACGCAACCCTCTGAAGATATGTTTTGGGATAGCCAATATTTGGGAGATCCAAGTCATGAACTTTACCCAGATGAATATATTCCATTGAAAGACTTGAAGGAAATAATATTTGAACTTGTGCATTCAGCAAGAATTAAACGGAAGAAAGGTAAGGATAAATTATTTGTATATAAGGAACTTCCACAAGCCGCTGAAATGGCTGATGCACCTCATTTTTTTTATGATAAGCCTGTAACATTTTTCGTTAATGGTGTTCCTGTTTTTGATGATGAATATGTATTCAATTTGGCCTATGAGGATATTTATAAAGTAGAAATATTTAATTACAGTGCATTCAAATTTATTAGGAATAATTTTTATGGTGTAGTTGCCATTACAACTAAAAACTTTCAATTAGGAGAAAAAACTGACTTGGAAGAATTCTCAAATTTCTTTGAATTTGAAGGATTGTCAGTAAAAAGAGAATTTTACCACCCCTTAATTAATAATGAGCAGGATATAAGGATTCCTGATATTAGACATCTTTTATATTGGAACCCAGACAGTACAGTAAAAAAAGATAGTGTTACTACTATATCATTTAGAACCTCAGATGTACAGAATGAATTTTATATTAAGATTGAAGGAATTACTGCGTCAGGGAAGCCAACGTACAAAATTCAAAAATTTAAAGTGGATTAGACCTCTTCAATAGCTCTCAACACCCATTAATAGGGAAAGCGGAACGTTGAGTTTTTGAATTTTGCACTTAATTTCTACAGTTGTTGGCAATGTGTCAACAACTGGGTTTAACTTAATGGTTGTAAATCAATTTCGAAGCTCAACTCTGAAGATTTCGCTAGCATAAAACTTACGCCACAATACCGTTCTTGAGAGTAATTAACAGCCTTTTCAACTTTAGCTCTATCGGCTTCATTGGCTTTAATTACATAAGTTAAATGTATTTTATTATAATACTTAGGGTGTTCCTCCGTCATTTCGGCATCTACCTTTATTTCAAAGTCTTTATAAGTAACACGCATTTTATTTAGGAGCGAAACTACATCCATGCCCGTACAACCTGTAAGCGCATTTAATACCAATGGCTTTGGCTTAGGCCCTTTATCTTCTCCTCCAAAGGCTTCTCCTGCATCAATTACAAGTGTATGGTTGCCAAATTGAGTTTCGAAGGACATGCCTCCAGTATGTTTAGTAGATATTGATTCTTTTGACATATTAGTAGTTTTTTATAAGTTTCAAAAATAGAAATATTGCAAGCTTTGGTTTGTGATTAAAGGTACAAAGACTAGCCTGCAAAAATCTAAATGGTATAAACTAAAATATGGTTTTCAAATTGCTCGTAATTAAGCGCGATCTCGGTGGTTGTATTCTCCACTATAAGCTGGCTATTAATTTGGCCTTTGGCTTTTATTTTGTCTAGATTAAAAAGGGCTATGTTATCTTTAAAAATCAATTGCTTCCGTCCGTGTAATTTATAAATTGCTTCCTTAGCACCCCAAGCAATAGCAAGTGCCCCAAGATTTTCATTTGTTTGTTTTAGCTCGGCTTCTGTTAAAAATTTAGGAGCTAAGCGCTTTAGTTTCTCTTTTTTCTCTTCCACATCAACACCGCACGAACTGCTCTGGCTTATAAGTACGGCTACATAAGGAGCCGCATGCGAAATGGAGATTTGTAATTTTGAATTTTTAATGTAAGGTTTATTAAACTCATCACTCCAAATGCCATCACAATTGCCTTCTATTTCACGGGCAATTTGCCAACCTAATTGGCGGCTACATAGCCATTCTTTTCTTCGCTGTTCAACCTTAATTTCATCAAGCTTCTCAGGGCTTGCTGAGAAAATAGCCTTATTGGCACTAAAATAATCTTCAGCTTCTGTTAAATTCCACACTGCAAGTGTGAAATTTTTGTCAATTATTTTCTTAAATAATGGCATACATTCCAAAGTTGAATTATTTTTATCTGACTGCCAATATTCACTCCTAAATAATGACGCAATTAATTTCATATTTTGAAGGCCATGGAGGTTCCGTTTCAGCTCTTGCCCAAGCAGAAAATGAGCAATCTTTTTTTTCTGCAGGCGAAGAAGGCTTAATTGTTCGGTGGCAATTGGCGAAGCCTAATGAAGGTGAAGTTATATTGAAATTGCCTGGTTTGATTTCTGCAATTGAGTTTGATGTAGTAAAATGCCTAATTTACGCTACAGTTAATCATAAAGGGTTATTTGTGATTGATGCTAAGTTGAGGCGGATATTAAAAACAGTTGAGCTACCAGGCACGTCCTTTAATACTATCGGGCTAGGTGCTAACCACATTGTGCTTTCTACAACTCTTGAAGAGTTACTAATTCTTGATAAGCTGCAGTTTGCAATAGTGCACCGATTAAAAACAGGAATACGGTCATTTTCTAATTTCGTTATAGACGAATCATTACTGTACTATGCATTTGCAAAGGGTGTTGAGCAAGTTGACCTAGATCATTTAGCTACTAGTAAGTTGCTTATTAAGGAAGAGGTAACTGCTTTTTGTTGGCAAAAAAATAGATTATTTTTCTGCACCACAACACATGTGTTTAGTTGGGACTTGGTTAAAAATAAAATGCTTGCTAAATGTTCGATGTTAACTAGTGTTAATATTAATAGCTTAAGATTCGATCTAGCTACATCAACTCTGTTTGCTTTCTCTAATCTAAAATGGCTTAGCAGCTATAAAATGAAAAAAAAGAAGATAATTCCATTAAAAACGATGCATTTTGAGCACAATGGAGAAATTAACGACATACTTTCAATTGAAAATTATAAATTTGTAATAACCGCAGGCGTTAATCGAAAAATTGGCGTTTGGAAGTTGCCTTAGAAATCATCTACATTATGAAAATTACGCCCTTAGAAATCAAGAAAAAAACATTTGAAAAGCAAATCAGAGGGTATGATAAAGAGGAAGTAAATGCTTTTCTGCTATCACTTGCACACGAATGGGAAAATGCACTTGATAAAATTAGAACGCTTGAAACGCAGTTGCAGAAAAGCGAGCAAGATGTAAATAAACTAAGAGAAGTGGAAGCTTCCTTATATAAAACGCTTAAAACTGCCGAAGATACAGGAGCTAATATGATAAATCAGGCTAAAAAAACGGCAGAATTACATCTTAAAGAGACTCAAATGAATGCCGATGGCTTATTAAATGAGTCGAAATCTAGGGCAAGAAATATAATTGATGATGCGGAGTTAAACTCCAAACAGATCTTGGAGGGAATGGATTTTGAGCTTAAAGAGCTGGCCAGAGTTTATTCATCCTTAGAGGATCATCGAGATAATGTGTTAAACGAATTAACTAACCTATCCACTATAACATTGCAGCGAGTGCAAAAAGTGAGCGATAACCTCAAACACTTCGATTTAGATAAAAGATTACAAGAAATAAAAGTGGAGGTAACGGGCGAAGTGAGCCCTCCTCGGAAAGTTAGAACTAAACCTCCGGTAATTGTTAATACCATTCATGAGGAAGAGATGGAAGAAGATTTAATTGATGAGCCAGAGAATAATCCAAAATTCGAAAATAACAGCTCTTCATTTTTTGATGAATTAGACGACTAATGGCGGTAATTTCTTTAGAAGGTTTAGAGTTTTTTGCTTACCACGGTGTGCACGATTTTGAAAAAGAGCAAGGCAACAGTTTTATTGTTGATGTTGAAGTGGAGGTTGATGTTTCAGAAGCAGAAGAAACCGATGAACTCTCTGGCACCATTGATTACGAAGTGTTATTCAATCTTGTTTCTGCCGAAATGGAAATACGATCAAAATTATTGGAGCACGTTTCAGCTAGAATTTGTAATGCTATATTAAAGCATTGGGAGCAAATACCACATGTTAAGGTTCGAATAGGCAAAATGAATCCTCCTATTGGGGCAGTTTGTAAAATGAGTGGAGTAACGGTTACTAGAACAAGATAGTTTACTTATTAAATTTAAAGCCAGCAGCTTTTTTACCCACTTCATAATCTAAGGTAAGCCCTATAATATGAAGCAGTTCTTTTTTGCTAATAAGTACTTCAATCCCTGCTACTTGAAAAGAATCGTCACTAGTTTTTTTCTCATCAAAGCCAAGAATAAAAGAAGTTGCACCGCACGAAACGGCATTACTTATTCCTATTCTTAATCCATATTTTGCAGGGATAGATTTTTTATCCAATATTATTTTAACCTGCTTTAAGGCTTCAGAAGTTATGCTTATCGGAAGTGTAGAAATCATACTGCAAATATAGGGTGCTGTCCTATGTAATTTAATTTATTTTTAACCGTTCTGTATGAGTAGCATAAGTTCTATTGCATAATGCGTGTTTAAGGTTGTCAAAGGTTAATTATTACATCATATTTGTTAAAAAAATCAACTGCAAAATGGATTCATTTATTGAAATTCTAAAATTAGTATTGCCAGCAACATTAGTGCTTTATGGCATGTATTTAGCCATTAAAGTAATGGTTAGTAAATCTCTTTTATCCAAAGAGTTAGACCTAAAACAAAAATCGTTGGAAATTACCTTGCCAGTTAGGATGCAAGCATTTGAGCGAATCACCCTTTTTTTAGAGCGTATATCTACCGATAATCTTTTGGTACGAATTAATAAACCAGGAGTGAGTGCAGCCATTTTGCATAACGATATATTAGAAGAAGTAAGAAATGAATTTAACCATAATGTAGCCCAGCAGGTATATTTAAGTGCCGATATGTGGAGTATGGTAGTTACAGCTAAAGAGGATTTAATTACTAAAGTAAATGCTACATTTACTGAAATGGACACTGAAGCCTCCTCGTTAGATTATGCTCGAAAACTATTAGAGCTGAGTATGGCTACAGATATAGATTCAATTGGCTTGGCACTCACTTCATTAAAAGAAGAGATGAGCAAGTATTACCAAATTTAAAATTAGATTATAGCTAGCCTTTTTATATTTACTGTATGGCAGAATTAAAAATACAAGAAAATAAATTTTTTGAGCGAGCCAAAAAGAGGGCATCCAATATTCTTGGCGACAAGAAAAAACTCGAAGAAGTATTAACTGCCTCTAAAGTGAGGATGGGAGAAGTAAAAATTGATAATTCAAAACTTAGCAAATTAGGCCATAATCTGCGTATTTTCTTAAAAATGATTCAAGCCTATTCTAAGGGCTTGTATAGAGAAGCACCATGGAAATCGATGGTAGGGATTGTTGCAGGTGTTATTTATTTTTTAATGCCTATTGATCTTATTCCAGATTTTATTCCATTTACTGGTTTTATAGATGATTTTACTGTGATAATGCTTATTTCAAACGCCTTTCAGCAAGATATTGAGCAGTTTGAACTTTGGGATGCCGATAACAAATGAGCGTTGCACTAATTGCTGGAGCCTCAGGTTTAGTAGGAGGTAAATTGCTTAAACTTCTCTTGGCTGAAGAAAAATATTCAAAAGTTATATCCATTGGGCGAAGAAAATTGGAGATGGTTAATCCCAAATTAGATCAGCGCATTATTGATTTTAGCACATTAGATCTTTTAGAAGTAAAAGCAGATATAATTTTTTGCTGTTTAGGAACAACTATAAAAAAAGCGGGATCTAAGGAGGCTTTTAAAAAAGTGGATTTAGAGTACCCACAACTTTTAGCAAAATATGGATTGCAAATTGGAGCAAAGTCATTTCATATTATCACAGCAATGGGAGCTAATGCAAACGCGAATATTTTTTATAACAAAGTAAAAGGGCAAGTGGAGGATAAATTAAAGGCAATGCCCTTTGATGAGCTGCACATCTATCGCCCATCTTTATTATTAGGCAACAGGAAAGAAAATAGAGCAGCCGAAAAAATGTCTCAAGCATTAATGAAGTTTACAGGGTTTCTGTTTATTGGATTGTTAAAAAATTATAAAGCTATTTCTGGAGATGATGTTGCTCGATTTATGATTGCTAAATCATTGCTAAAAATGAAGGGCACTAATATTTATCTATCTGGAGAAATGCAAAATTAAGTACTAATGAAAATTGTAATTCAAAGAGTAGAAAAGGCAAGCGTTACCATAAATACTAAAGTAGAAGGTGAAATTGGTGTTGGGTTTATGATTCTTATTGGCATTGAGCAAGAAGATACTTTAGAAGATACAGCGTGGCTTGTGAATAAAATTGCCAATATGCGCATTTTTGATGATGAGGATGGAGTAATGAATTTAAACATTAACCAAGTTGGAGGCGAAGTGTTAGCCATTAGCCAATTTACCTTGCAGGCAAGTACAAAAAAAGGCAACCGACCCTCTTATATAAAAGCAGCAAGACCAGATATTGCAATTCCCTTATACGAGGGTTTTGTTAAAAGTTTAATACAATCTATTTCTGGTAAAGTAGCTACAGGGCAGTTTGGTGCAGATATGAAAGTATCACTTGTAAATGATGGGCCAGTAACCATTATTATAGATTCAAAAAACAGAGTATGACAATAGAAGAAGCGCAAAATCAAGTGGATGATTGGATCAACACCCATGGTGTGCGGTATTTTAATGAGCTAACCAATATGACGATTCTAACAGAAGAAGTTGGTGAGCTTGCTCGTATTATGTCGCGTACCTATGGAGAGCAATCTTTTAAAGAGTCTGATAAAGCACATAGTTTGCCAGATGAAATGGCCGATATTCTTTGGGTTCTTATTTGCTTAGCTAATCAAACCGGAGTTAATTTAACCGAAGCATTTCAGAAAAACATGGAGAAAAAGACGCTCCGAGATAAAGATCGCCATAAGACCAATTCTAAATTGAAGTGATATTTCATCTCAGGGTTGAAATAAATTCGGGATTACATTATCGTTATTTAATGTCAAACTGAACTTGTTTCAGTATCTCAACTGAGAGTTTCCTATTATTTTTTCTATCTTTGCACTCCATTCAAATAGGGTGGCTCCAATTAGGAGAATTTTCATTTAAAACGACCTATGTGCTTGTTAGGTTAATTGATTGATTACAAGCAATTTATATTATGAGTGAAACTCAAAAAAAAGCGGAAGAGGCTAAAGCCGAACCAGCTAAAAAAGAAGAAGTAGCGGCAAAAGTTGAAGCTACTCCTGAAAAAGCTCCTAAAGCTAAAATTGAATCTGAAGAGCCTAAAGAGGTTGTTGCAGAAGAAGCGAAAGTTGAAGAAGTAAAAGAAGAAGCGCCAAAAGCAAAAAAAGCGGCTTCTCCTAAAAAAGAAGAAATTGTTGTGGAAGATTTTGACTGGGATGCTGTGTCAACCAAAGGATTTGGTGACAGCTATAGTGCCGAGGAAAAAGCGGACATGGCCAAAATGTACGAAGACACTTTAGGTACTGTTACAGAGCGAGAAGTTGTTCAAGCTACAGTTGTAAGTGTTAATAGAAGAGACGTAATTCTTAATATCGGATTTAAATCTGATGGCTTGGTTTCTGCTTCTGAATTTAGAGATACACCAGACTTAAAAACTGGCGATATCGTTGAAGTTTATGTTGATGAACAAGAAGATGTTAAAGGTCAGCTAGTTCTTTCTCGTAGAAAAGCTAAAATCGTTAAGGCTTGGGAAAACATCCAATCTTCTCACGATGATGATACTATTATTGAAGGTTTTGTTAAACGTAGAACTAAAGGTGGTCTAATTGTAGATATTTTTGGTGTTGAAGCGTTCTTACCAGGATCTCAAATTGATGTTAAACCAATCCGTGACTTCGATATTTTTGTTGGTAAGTCAATGGAAGTTAAGGTTGTAAAAATCAATTATACAAACGATAACGTAGTTGTTTCACACAAAATCTTGATCGAGAAAGATCTTGAAAAACAACGTGCTGAAATATTGAATAACCTTGAAAAAGGACAAGTATTAGAAGGAGTTATTAAAAACATGACCAATTTCGGTGTATTTATCGATTTAGGTGGCGTTGATGGATTACTTCATATTACAGATATTTCTTGGGGTAGAATTAATCACCCAGAAGAAGTTCTTAAATTAGATG
>CAZDQR010000078.1:0-12023 GCA_964507315.1 uncultured Roseivirgaceae bacterium | reverse complement strand
GTTTTTTTATGATGGAGATAGAACGACCCAACGAGTAAGTAGTGGATCAGGAGTAATTTTTACAAGTGATGGATATATCATATCTAATAATCACGTAGTAGCTGAAGCTGATAAGCTAGAAGTAATAATTGGTAAAGATATTTATGAGGCTAAGTTGATTGGCACAGACCCTTCGACAGATTTATCTGTATTAAAAATTGATGCCAAAAATTTAAGAGCCATTCCTTTTGGCAGTTCACACGATTTACAAGTGGGAGAAGGTGTAATTGCTGTAGGAAATCCATTTAACTTAACCTCTACAGTTACGAGTGGTATTGTTAGCGCCAAAGCCAGAGCACTTAATATTGTGCAAGATAAATTCCCCATCGAATCTTTTATACAAACAGATGCCGCTATTAACCCTGGTAACAGTGGTGGTGCCTTAGTAAACCGAAAAGGGGAGTTAGTGGGTATCAACACTGCCATCCTTTCAAGAACAGGCTCCTATGCAGGTTACGGCTTTGCTGTGCCCGTTGATATTGTAAAAAAAGTAGTTGATGATTTGATTAAGTATGGAGAGGTACAAAAAGCAATTTTAGGCGTTGATGTTACGAATCTGTCTCAAGGTATTTCTGAAAGGCTTGATTTAAAATTAGAAAATTACGAAGGGGTTCTTGTAACATCAGTTATTAAAGGTTTTGCTGCAGAAGAAGTAGGCCTTAAAAACGAAGACATTATAATATCTCTTGATGACACTTTTGTAAATAGTAAAGCAGAGTTTGATGAATTGATGAGTTACCGTTCACCCGGTGACAAAATTACCATTAAATGGAAGCGCAATAAAAAAGAATTTGAACAAGGTGTAACACTTACCAACCGAGAGGGAACAACTAAAATTTTAAAACGAGAGCTATTTACTTCTGAATATCTTGGAGCTGACCTTGAAATAATATCCAAAGTAGAACAAGACATGTTCAATATTAATAATGGTGTGAAAATCACTAAACTCTACAAGCAAGGGTTATTGGCAAGACTTGGATTAGAAAATGGATTGATAATCACCTATATAAATGATTACAAAATAGATACTCCTCAAAAACTAGCCAATGTATTATCCAAGCTCAGAGGAAAAATCAGAATAGAAGGTGTTAATAAAGCCGGAACAAAAGGGTACTATACGTTTTATTTAAGATAGTAATAAGTCTAAACAATTATTTATCTCTAAAAGCTAGCAATTTTTTTTGTATTTTAAGTTCCTAATTTTCAAATGTGATTAATATCATATACTAATCATTCTTTGCATTCTACTTTTATAGTATCAATTAAATATTTTATGGGACATTCAGGAAAACATTTTATCGCCATTATTGGCGGATCTGTAGCAGGCTCTGAGGCTGCTTTTATACTTGCAGAAAAAGGATTTAGGGTGGTTGTATTTGATCAAAAAAATCTTCCTTACGGTAAAATTGAAGATGGGTTACCTAAGTGGCACGTAGGTTTAAGAGATAAAGAAGAGAAAAAAATAGATGAACGGCTAAACCACCCCAATATCAGGTTTGTACCAGGGGTGCGACTAGGAAGAGATATCACTTTAGATCAATTAGCAAATGAATGGGGATTTTCGGCAGTTATTATTGCGATTGGCGCTTGGTTAGATAGGAAGCTTCCAGTTGCAGGTATTGATAAGCTAAAGAACAAAGGATTAATCTATCAAAATGACCTACTACATTGGTATAACCACCGACACGAGGCCAATTACAGCGGCATAAATTACGAATTACCAGATGGAACTTGTGTAATTGGCGGTGGGCTAGCTTCTATTGATGTTGTTAAAATGGTTATGATAGAAATAACGCAGAATGCATTAAAAAAACAAAAAGGGATAGAAGTTGATCTATTTACTTTTGAGAAAAAAGGAGTAGCGAAAATATTGGAAGAAAATGATTCTTCTCTAGATGATCTCGGACTTAGAGGGTGTACTTTATTTTATAGAAAAAGGATAAAAGACATGCCTCTTTATCCTCGAAAAGGAGATTCTCCTGAAGATATTGAAAAAGCTCAACGAGTAACAGAAAAACTATTATTAAATTACCAGAGTAAGTATTTATTTAAGTTTGAAGGACGGTGTGTGCCTAAGGAATTTGAGGAACATAATGGTTCATTAAAGGGAATGACATTTGAAAGGGTACAACATATAGATTTTAAAGGAACCCCAGAAACATGTAAGTTTGATACGGAATTAGTTATTTCTTCCATTGGCAGCTTACCAGAGTCATTACCAAGCATCCCATACAAAGGGGATTATTTAAAAACGTATGGCGAATTTGGCAATAAAATAGAAGGGTTTGATAATGTATTTGCAATCGGAAATGTAGTCACCGGCAAAGGCAATATTCTAGATTCTAAGAAACATGGTAGAGAGATTACAGGAAAAATAATTGAAGGTCATTTTAGTGACATTGATGTTACTGATCCAATGGAAGAAAATTACCATAATTATTTTAGAAAAATAGAGGACGGTGTTGAGACTAGTTTAGGGTCAATTGTTACTGAATTAGAAAGTTGTGCTATTCACCCAGATGAAGAGATTCAAAAACTTCTTAATCTCACCCAAGAGCTACAATTAAAAGTTGGCTTTAATGGAAATTATCAACAATGGGTAGATAGTTGGAGACCTAAGAGGTTGGAGGAACAAGGGTAACTAGTTCCAAAAGGAATTACTTGATAGAAAGGTAAAAGGTCCATATATCGATCAAATCTCTTTTCCCCTTTGGGTTTTTGTGGTTTGTTTTTACCCATTTTTTCACTTCTTCTCCTCTATTCCCACAAGCACTAACTAAAGAAGACTTTCCTTTGATTTCAATGGTTTCATTTTCTTTAATTATGTAATACTTTTCTGATCGAATGGATTTCAAACCTTTGTCTGCACGCTGCAAATCAGTAAAACCTCCATTAGATTTTAGAATATCAACAGAAGTGTTTAAAAACAAGGGATCAGGGCCATCTATTAATACTTCATATACTCCTTTTCCGAATCCAACCTTCATGAGAAATTCGTTTTCGCAATAATATCGAGTAAATTTCCCGTCCTCCTCTTCTATTTGGAATTCATCAATGTCTCTAAATGCTACTCCTCTAATGATTTCGTTGTCTTTTATTTCAACATATTCATTACCTAAATCACACCTTAGTGTACAAGATTTAATTATTTGACCATTTTCTAAATAGATACTTCCTTCATTCCATTCAGTCGTTAAAAAAAAAGAATCATCAAAATGATCAGGAAGTTTCTCAATTGTTGCTACTCTCATGCCTGTACCACCACCACCACCACCTAAAGGCGCACTATCGTTTCCATAAACTTGTGACATACCAACTTTGGGAATAATAACGATGATTATGTATAATAATAATTTATAATTCATTCTATCTTAATTTAATTAATAAAGGCACGTTTAATTAATAAAGGCACGCTTTTTAAGCGTGCCTTCATATCTATACAAAGTATAGCTTAAGAGTAAAAAAATGGAATTATTTATCCCACCAAACTCTCGTATCCATAACATCAGCGCCTTGATTGTCTAAAGCTGCTTTAAGATTTACCCCGTTTAGATCATATTCTCTTTGTGTATATGCTCTTCTTCTTGGAATCTCTCTACCTTCTACTGCTGCTGGAGCTTTAACCAAAACTGGAAAATCTAATCGTCTCCATTCTGACCAAGCTTCGTGCCCATTAGTATAAAGACAAATCCATTTTTGATTGCCTATAGACTCAATATTAACATAAGGATTAGCTGCGATATAAGTTGCAGCATCAGCAGCGTCAACACTATAATAGTCCATACTTGCTTGAATACCAGCATCATAATTTGAAGCCGCAGTACCAGGTACTGACCAACCATTTGAGGCTGCTTCTGCTTGTATAAACATCATTTCGGAATAGCTCATCAAAATTCCAGGTGTTTCAGCCTGTCTTACAGCCGATCCGGGAAATGAAATGTCTGCATTAGTAATGCTACCTGCAATTGATTCAGACTCACCATAAGGCATTCCAACAATTAGTCCAGAATTCTCAGCAGGGTCAGCATATACAGCTAATCTAGGATCAGTTACACCACCTAAAGTAGTCATGTAATTTACCATTACCTCACTTATTGCATAATCTGTTCTAGTTATAAAATGCGCCCAAATTGGGTTATCATTATTAGCATCAGCTAAGTAAGCAAACAGGGCGTCATCAGCATTACTAGTAAATCCACCAGCCAATCCAGATTCAACTGCAGCTTGATTACCCATTCTAATTCCAACTCTTGCTTTTAAAGCATTTGCGAACTTTTTCCACGCACCCATATCGCCATCATAAATAATGTCTCCTTCTATTGATCCAGAAACATCGATCATAGCTGCTGCTTCAGTTAATTCAGTAACAAAATGAGCATATATATCTTGCTGATTATTGTAAACTGGCTTAAAAGCTTCAGCTCCTTGCAACGCTTCCATGTAAGGAATATTTCCCCACATATCTGTGATTAACTGGAAGGTATAAACCTTCATAATACGAGCCATTGCAATTTGATTCTCATTTGAACCTGATGCAAGTGCTGCATCTTTAGTGGCTTCATCTGTATTAAGATTTATTACTTGTTGAAAATCTGCCAAAGGGCCAGAATAAAAGTTATTAAAACTAGCTTCCGCTGTTTCATAACGAGACGTATTTGTATACTGTGTTTCAGAAAATTGCTGCGCATATAACATGCCAGTAAAATTAAATCTCTGCTCCATAACACCACGCTGTGCATTAGTAGTTAAGTAAGCTGGAGGCACATTCGAAACATTGTTTGGATCTGCATTGATACTCTCAAAATCCTTAGTACAACCCACTACTACTATAGTAGTAAGCAGCATTAATATTGATTTGTTTAATATATTTTTCATAATTATC
This sequence comes from uncultured Roseivirgaceae bacterium, assembly GCA_964507315.1. GTDB lineage: Bacteria > Bacteroidota > Bacteroidia > Cytophagales > Cyclobacteriaceae > JAKISE01. Next base: position 7,102 of record CAZDQR010000078.1, on the reverse strand, counting down.
AATATTCTATAATTTAACATTAATACTAAAGCCCATTGATCTTGTGCTTGGATGCTGTCCATTTTCAAACCCTTGAATATTTCCAGATCCATAAGCAGATTCTGGATCTACATTGGGAACATTTTTCATAAGAATTGCCAAGTTTCTTCCTAGTAATGAAATATCAACACTTTGGAATGGACCATTCGTAAATAACTTGCTCGGTAAAGAGTAAGTCAATTTCACTTCACGCAATTTTATAAAACTAGCATCATATAAATAATGTTCTCTTCTTGTTCTTAAATGTTTGAAATAAGATTGAGCGTCCATATACACATTATTTGGTGTTCCATCAGCAAATACTCCATCGGCTAATACCCCACCTGTGTTTGAGGCTGGAGTTCCATCAGTATTTGTTACAACTGGATCTCTTACAGGGTTGCCCATCGCATTATTTCCAACAGTAGTTGCGAATAATCCTGAATAAGTACCATATCTGTTAGATACAGAATAAAGCTGTCCTCCACTTTGAAAATCAACCAATGCAGATAAACGGAAGCCTTTATAAGAAAAATTATTGGTTACTCCTCCTGTATAATCTGGCAAATATGAACCGTAAGTTTGGTTTGTTAACCTTGAGAAAGAACCATCTGGATTAACAATCTTTTTCCCTTGCTCATTATACTCAAATCCATCAGTTACCCAAGTACCATATGGTTGTCCCACTTTAGCATTAATAGATGGCCCCCAACTTGCAATAAGGTAATTATCAAGACCTTCTGCTAATTCAACAACTTCATTAGTGTTTTTAGCCCAGTTAATACCAATATCCCACTTAAAAGCAGATTCTATTATTGTACCACGTAGCATAATTTCCCACCCTTTATTAGTTAACATACCAGCATTAACTACTGCAGACGTAAATCCACTCGTATTTGATACATCTAAACTTAGAATTTGATCTTTTGCCTCAATTGAATAATAAGTTACATCAAGACCTATCCTATTTTCTAAGAAGTTCAATTCTAATCCAAGCTCTGAAGACGTTATTGTTTCTGGTCTTAAGTTAGAATTTTTCAAAGAGTTTGGTACTGCATATGCAGGGCTACTTCCGTAATTATTTTGAGACGAATAAGTAGTCGCTAACTGGTACGGTTTAGTATCATTACCTACTTTCGACCAACCAGCTCTAATTTTACCTAATGAAAGTATAGAAGTATTCAGTAATTCAGAAAACACAAAACTACCTGTAACAGAAGGATATAAGTACGAATTATTATCTGCAGGTAATGTTGACGACCAATCGTTTCTTAAAGATAAATCAAGGAACAATATCCCCATATATCCTAAACTCGCACTTCCAAAAAACGAATTAACTGTCTTATGAGTTTCGTAATCTGTAACCTTCGGTCTATCAATAGAAGCCCCTACATTAAAATAGTTAGGTACAGAAAGTCCACCACTAGTTGAACCAGCGTTATTATAATAATCTTGAACTCTTCTATTCCCACCCAAATTGGCCGCTAAAGAAAAGTTCTCTCCAAAATTCTTATTATATTGGAGTAAAAATTCATAATTATTTTCTCTCAATTCTCTCACTTCTTCTTTATAAAAATCTTGTGGAATTGAAAAAGAAGCTATTTGCTCAGTTCTTCTATCTGTATAATAATCAGTTCTTGCATTAGCAGAAATTTGTAGACCTTCCACTATTTGGTATTTTAAACCTACATTACCAAAAATTCTTGATCTTTTTAAACTAGCAGGACTTTCCTTAAGTACCCAATAAGGGTTTTCCCAATAAAGAGGGTCTAGGTTAGTAGGAGAACTAATATTCCAAGTTCTATCTTTTCCACCTGCCGTTTTATATTTAGTCAATTTATCCATGTCAATCTGACGCTGGAACCATTGGTTAAAACTTGTCGAAACATTACCTGCGTTATTCCCATAACCTACACCAGGTATTCCTTGATTATTTGTATTAACAAAATTCGTACTTGTAGAAACAGTTAATTTTTTTCCAATTTTAGTACTTGCATTTAATGAAAGAGAGTTTCTTACCAATTGTGTTTCAGGCATTGTACCACTTTGTCTAAAATTGGTATATGAAAGCCTAAATTTACTATTTTCACTTCCTCCAGATAATGCTAAACTATTATTTGTTGTAATTCCAGTTTCATAGAAGTCTTTTATATTATTTGCATGAGGAGAAAATGGAGTGAGTTTTCCAAAATCTGCATCATCATCAAACCAACTATACCACTGACGTACCATTTGTCCATCCATTTTAGGACCCCAACTTTCATCTGCTGCATAGTTAACTACGTCCTCACCATTAAACTGATCAAACGATTGTTTGTAACCACCGCCATATTGATTTTGGTAATCAGGTAAAACTGCAACTGTATTAAATGTTACTCCAGTACTAAAATCAACACCTAATCCTTTTCTATTAGATCCAGATTTTGTCGTAATTAGTATTACGCCATTAGCAGCACGAGAACCGTAAAGAGCAGCTGCACTAGCTCCTTTTAATACAGACATCGACTCAATATCGTCAGGATTAATATCGGCAACTGTGTTACCATAATCAATACCTCCACCACCTCTTTGTGTACCTTTAGAGTTAAAATTAGCATTGTCAATCGGTGTCCCATCAACTACAAAAAGAGGTTGGTTATTCCCAGAAATGGAATTTACACCTCTAATAATAATTCTAGAGGAACCACCAACAGACCCCGTAGAGCCAGTTACTTGAACACCTGCTATTTTACCAGCTAATGAGTTTACGATATTTGCATCTTTTACTCCAGCTACTTCTTCACCACTAAGCTCTTGAACTGAGTAACCCAATGATTTTTTCTCTCTTGAAATTCCAAGAGCAGTAACAACTACTTCACTCAATTGTTGAATGTCAGAATTCATTACAGCATTAATCACTGATTGCGAACCAACTTCAACCTCTTGGGACTCTAGCCCAATAAAAGAGAACACCAATGTTCCTCCATCTTCAGGAACAGACAGCTTATAGTTACCATCAATATCGGTAACCGACCCATTTGTCGTTCCTTTAATCACAACATTAACTCCAGGAAGAGTGGAACCATCCTCCGCTGAAGTTACCTTACCAGTCACCGTACGGTCTTGAGCAAACGAAGTGTTTGCAAATGCCATAGTGATACCTAATAAGACAAGTAAAACTTTTCTCATAGTTTAAATTAGTTTAAGTAAACACACACCTAACTTTTAAGTGCATTGTACTACTAAACTATCACGATAAAATAGGAAGGCAAAGAAAATTGCATGTAATTTCCAGTTTTCTTGAAAAAATGCAATTCAATATTTTTTTATGAAAATTTACAATAAAATTTATGCGTTATGAAATTATCTGTTTATAAATACCAAGTCATTCGAGAATCTTTACTGTTACTTCCTATTAAAATGTAAGGCACTCTTCTTGTGTAACATAACGCTTATATTCAGAGAAATTATATTTTAAATAATAAGCTAATTCATTATTCACTATTGCGATGTTTCACTTAAGCAATTTTATATTTTGTGAAAAATAATTTCTAAAGTTTTTTATAGACGCTATTTAATAATAGCAAAGACTATTCTTCTGTTTTGAGCTTTTTCCTCTTCTGAAATATTCTCATTTAAAAAATTAGTAGCGCCACGACCAACAGATATCATTCTTGATGGAAGGATACCATTCTCTATCAAATAGTCAAATACAGATTTTGCTCTTTTTTTTGAGAGCTGCAAATTGTATTCTTTACTTCCTGCATTATCTGTATATCCAGCAATTTCAACTTTAAGTATCCTTTCATCTGTAAGCACCTTAAATACTTTTTCTAATTCAGTAATTGATCTAGCTGTAAGTTGAAAGCTATTGGTTTCAAAAAAGATATTATTCAATACTATTTTAGATCCAACTTGGATGCGTTCTAACTCCAGATTCACTTCCACAGGCTTTAATAAAGAATCAGTTAAATTAAAATTTTTGCTCGCATATAAAAAACCTTCCGATTCTGCGAAGAGCCCATACTCTTTCCCTTCTGTTAACACAATTAAATAATTGCCTAAAATAGAATCAGATTGCACTTTCTGAATGATTTGATTATCAGCTAAATTAATGAGAGAGATTTCTGCTTTAATTGGTTCCCCTGTTTCACTATTAAATACCTTACCAAATACATAACTACTTTTGTGTTCAATCTGTAGTTCTGGTGGTATATCGATTTGATACAACAAGCTAGTAAAAGAATCATCTTGCTTTTCTTCGTGAGAATAGTAGCCTTTTCCTCCATCTGAGGAGATATACATCGATACTTCGTCATTATGAGTATTTATAGGGTAACCGAAATTAGTTGGTTTCGACCACCGTTGCTCCTTTTCAGAAAAGTAAATATCATACCCCCCAAAGCCAAGCCGGCCATCGGTTGCAAAGTATAAACGTTGCCCATTAGGGTGAATAAAAGGCGAAATATCATCAAAAGGGGTATTTATATCTGTTCCAATATTTTCAGGTTTTTCCCACTTGTTTTGATCATTCAGGTTAGATACATAAATATCCCGCCTTCCATAGCCTCCACTCCTATTAGATACAAAATAGAGCGTTCTACCATCTGCACTAAGGCTAGGTTGAGAATCCCAAGCGGAAGAGTTAATCACACGGCCCATATTTTCGGGTACTGACCAATCATTGCCAGATTTGATACTAACATATAAGTCGCAACTGCCATAACCCTTTCTTCCCATACAAGAAGTAAAAACCAACTTTCTGCCATCGGCAGAAATCGAGCACGTACCTTCATTAAATTCTGTGTTTATATTACTAGAAATTGAAACAGGGTCTTGCCATGTACCATCACTTCCTATTTCACTCAACATTATTTCTTCATTCTGCTCTCTTTTAACATAAATCATATTTTTTTGATCTGCTGTTAACACAGGAAAGTACTGCTGCTTAAATCTATTTACGTTGGTTGGTAAAGGCCGTGGATTAAACTGAAAATCGTTGATTTTGTAAGCAATGGCAAAATCGCAATTCTCAATCATTAGTTTCGCCTTGTTCTTATATTTTCCTTTACTAGAGGTAAATTTTTGATATTCTTTAAGGTTGTCTAATGCATTATTATAAAGCCCTTGTTCAAAATCGTGTAAGCCCAAATAATACCAAGCATTACTAAACCTAGATGTTGTTGAATATCTTGTTACTACTTCTCTATAGCAATTCATTTGCAAACTATCCTGAAAACGAATGCGATAAATGGTTGCTAATTTCAAATAAGCCTCAGCAAAGTTTGGGTCTTTATCTAGTGCCGTTTGGAGTTTATCAAAGGCCTTATCAAACGACCGTGCACCCATCAATGTTCGAGCTTCGGTATAAAGCTTTATCGCTTTTTTGTTTTTAGATGTATATGATTGAGCGCTAGCAAAGCCTGTGAACAGTATTGGCAGAAGCAAGATCAATAAATAGCGCATTATCTAATATTCATATACTTATGTGTTTGTAAAGATATTCTCCAATTTGGAGAACTCTTCACATAATTATTAATACTCTCAATAACTTGTTCTGCTTTATCCCATTCTGGCTGTAAAAACAGTTTACAATTCTTGTTTACATGTGCATTGTGCTCTTCTGCCCAATTAAAATCAGATTTATTAACAACTACTATCTTGAGCTCATCAGCCTTCTTCATTTCTAATGCCAAAGGTGCTTTAAACTTTTTAGGTGAAATACAAATCCAATCCCATTGACCAGTTATGGCATATACCCCCGAAGTTTCTAAATGTGGGCTGATATTGGCATTTTGTAGAGCTTGAGTTAACGGAGCTAAGTCATACATTGTTGGCTCTCCACCAGTAATAATAACTCTTTGCGCTTTGTGAGATACTGCTTCTTCAACCAACTCTTCCACAGATTTTAGTGTGGAATTTTCTACATTCCAAGATTCCTTTACATCACACCAAGAACAGCCAATATCGCAACCCGATAGGCGAATAAAAAAAGCAGATTTGCCTGTATGATACCCTTCTCCTTGAATGGAGTAAAAGGTCTCCATTACGTTATAGCTTTCCATTACTAACTACTAAAAGTTTATTCTTTTTTTATAGGCAATCATCGTATTCATTATTAACGATGCAATGGTCATTGGGCCAACGCCCCCTGGAACAGGTGTTATATAAGAAGCTTTAGGTTCTACAGTTTCAAAATCCACATCACCTTTAAGAGCAAACCCACTTTTCTTTGAAGCATCTGGTACTCGAGTGGTACCAACATCCACTATTACTGCCCCTTCTTTTACCATATCGCCTGTAATTAAACCAGGCTTACCTACCGCTACCACTACAATATCGGCTCTTTGCGTATGCTCCTCTAAATTTTTAGTATGGATATGGCATAATGTAACTGTTGCATCTCCAGGCCCAGCCAATAATATACTCATTGGCATGCCTACAATATGACTTTTACCTACAACCACGCAGTGTTTCCCTTTGGTTTCGATTTTATATCTATTAAAAAGCTCAATAATCCCCATTGGCGTAGCGGGCAATAAACTATGGTGCTCTTGATCTATTTTACCGAAATTAGCAGGAGTAAATCCGTCCACATCTTTAGTGGTATCAATCCTATCAATTATCTTTTCCACCGAAATATGAGCCGGTAATGGTAATTGAACAATATACCCATCCACCCCATCATCGTCATTTAACCGGTCAACTTCATTCAAAATTTCTTCCTCAGTTACGGAGTCGTCATATCTAATCATAGATGATTTAAACCCTACAACTTCACAAGCTTTCATCTTAGCAGTAACATACGTTTTGCTGGCACCATCCTCACCTACCAAAACGGCAACCAAATGAGGAGGGCGATGCCCTTTTTTATCACAAGCCAACACTTCAGCTTTAATCTCTTCCTCTATTTCTTTAGAAACTTTTCTTCCGTCTAAAATTGTTGCCATGCTCATATTTTTTATCAGACTTTAGATACTAGTTTTTCAAACACCAGACTTATTCAGGTTGTTCACCTATTCTATCTTAAGTCTAAGATCTTCTAGTCTTAAGTCTTATTTTAATCAATTTGCAATACTGCCATAAATGCTTCTTGCGGAATTTC